>JBAVJR010000473.1:0-3531 GCA_049687855.1 Steroidobacteraceae bacterium
GGTCAGGGATGCGTGGAATCGTGCAAATTCAGGCTCAAACCAAGCCAGTTCTGCAAGTTATTGCTTCAAAATGATTGAAAATCAGCAGATACTGCGAAAATGAAGCTCGACCGGGTCGACAACCAGATCCTCGCCGCCCTGCAGCGGGACGGCCGCCTCAGCAATCGCGAGCTGGCGGAACAGGTGCACCTGAGCGAGTCCGCCTGCCTGCGCCGGATGCGTGCGCTGGAGGAGGCGGGCGTCATCGACCGCTATGTGGCACTGGTGAACCAGGCCAAGGTTGGGCTGCCAGGCAACGTGTTCGTCAGCATCACGCTCAACCGGCAGGAACAGGCCGATCTCGCCGCTTTCGAAGAGGCCGTGAAGCGCGTCCCCGAAGTCATGGAGTGCTACCTGATGACGGGCCAACAGGATTACCTGCTGCGCGTCGTCGTCTCCGACCCAGCCGACTTCGAGCGCCTGCACAGCCAGCACCTCACGCGCCTGCCGGGCGTCGCGCGCGTGCAATCGAGCTTCGCCCTGCGTACGGTACGCAAGGGCAACGAGCTGCCGTTGCGTGATTGAAGTAGATCCCGCCGAAACAACGAGGCACGATATCGGCCAACTGGTCGTTCTTTGGAGCCGACATGCGTCTTCCAACACTTTTTATCGTGCTTACCCTGACTGCCGGATGCGCCTCGCAACCCGCGGCTCCGGCAGCGCCTGCCGCTGCCGCTGTGGCCGCCGCCGCGAAGCCAGCGGCCCCTGCCGCCGTGGACGCGACGGGCAAAGCCAGTGAGTCGGACACCGTGCTGGACGGCTTCAAGGCAAAAACCCGAAATGGCGAGACCGTCTACTGTAAGAAAATCGCGCGCATCGGCTCGAACTTTGCGACTGAGACGTGCATGACGGCCGCTGAAGCCGAGGAGCTGGCGCGCAGGACAGATTGGGAGCGGCAGGAGTTCCGCAGGAATCAGGCCGTCTGCGGCACCGGTGGTTGTGGCGGCACTTGACGCTTGCGGAGCCTTCGGTTCGTAGTCCATGCGATGTATTCGCAACTGCGCGCTAACCGCAGACGCATCAAGAAATAGCGTACAGAGTAGCGGGGGGATAGGCGAAGCCGATGGCGCGGATCGAAAAAGTTTTTCTCGGCTTCGTCGCGAACTTTTTCGACACGCTCGGCATCGGCTCGTTTGCCTCGACCACCGCCTGGATCAAGTTTCGCAACGGGCGCCACTGGCGGCCGTGAGCGACGCGGTGCAAGAGCCGGTACGTTAAGCTCGCGACGATCTGCTGTGGAGAAAGAACCATGAAGCGTCCCGGTCGGCTCGATGCCGCAGCCACCCAGGCCCTGGCAACGTCGCTGCCCGACTGGGCACTCGGGGCCGACGGGAAGTCGATCTCGCGGCGATTCAAGTTCCCGGACTTCGAGGCCACGATGTCGTACGTGAACCACCTCGCGGCGGTGGCCAACCGGCACGATCATCACCCGGACCTCAAGGTCGGCTACAACTATTGCGAAGTGCTGTTCACGACGCACGACGCCGACGGCCTGACGGAACTCGATGCACTCTGTGTGCGCGCCGCCCAGCAGTTGGCGGACGCGGCGGACGCGCCGCGGCAGGCACGCAAGTACGTCTGGGCTGAGGTGCCCGCCGAGCAGCTGAATCCCTCGATGCTGCGTAGGATGGTGCACGGCGACCGTATCCTCGTCGCCGACATGCACTTCAAGGATGGCTTCGTGGTGCCGCTGCACCAGCACGTGAACGAGCAGGTCACGCTGGTGAAGTCTGGCACCATTCGCTTTCGCCTCGGCGCGGACCGCAGCCAGGTCATCGACGTACGCCAGGGTGAAGTGCTCGTGATCCCGTCGAACCTGCCGCACGAGGCGCAGATGATCGGCGATGTCGAGGAAATGGACGTGTTCACGCCGCTGCGGGAGGACTGGCTGGGCGGCACCGACGACTACCTGCGGCGCTGAGACGCCTGCACCGGACGCGTGTCGCCGTTGGCGCCGGAAGGGTGGGCGTGGCCGTTCGTGCGACGAACGTCATTGCAGTGCAAGATGTTCGAATGCAGCTCGACCGCGCCGACCGGCTGATTCTCAGCCAACTTCTTCGCACCGCGCCAGTGCGTCGAGCGGTCGGTGCGCACGTGAACGCGCGGGCGTCCGTGCCCGCCTGGTCGCGTGACCGCCGCAACCAATCGACCGCGGGCGCGGTCAGAACGGACATGGGCACCACAACCTTCGTAATCGCCCGGGCCTGCGCCACAGTGGCGTCGGCCCTGCTGCTGCTCTCCGGCGGACCGGCCCGGGCGGCCGATCCGGCTGCGCCTGCGCCGGTCGCCGTCTTGCCCGCGGCGCTGAAGGTCGTGCCACCCATCCCGTTGGAACCCGGCCCGCTCTATGCCAGGCGTACTACGCACGATCGTATCGGTCGCATCGTGGCTGCGGTGGAGATCAACGGCCGCGGACCCTTCCGGTTCATCCTCGACACGGGTGCGAACAGTTCGGTCATTTCCGAAACGACAGCGCTGGCGCTCGAGCTGGTGCCGGTCGCCGGGGTCATGATCAACGTGCATGGCGTGACTGGCTCCGCCACGCTGCCGGCGGTACAGGTCGCGACGTTGCGGGTGGGCGAGCTGCTGCTCGAGAACCAGCGCCTGCCGGTGCTGCCGCCCGCGGTGTTCGCCGGTGTGGACGGCATTCTCGGCGTGGACGCCCTGCAGGATGCGCGCATCGAGGTCGACTTCGGCCGCGACCGGGTGACCATCCGCCGCTCGAGCGGGCGGCGAGCACCGAAGGGCTTCCTGGTCGTGCGTGCGTGGCTGCAGAACGGCGGACTGCTGCTCGTGGACGGGCAGGTCGGCCGCGTGCCCGTCAAGGCGATCGTAGACACCGGCGCCGAGCGTAGCCTTGGCAACGAGGCGCTGCGGGCGGCGCTGGTCGACGGCGCGCGCCGGCCGCACGAGACGGTGGCCACGACCGTGATCGGGGCGACGCCGCAGATCGCGCACGGACTGTCGTTCGAGGCGCCTGCGATCGACATCGGCGGGGCGCGCCTCAACAACCTCACCGTTACCTTCGGCGACCTGCACGTGTTCGGCATCTGGTCGCTGCTCGAGGAGCCCGCGATCCTCATCGGTATGGACCTGCTCGGCACGCTCGAGCAATTCGTCGTGGACTATACGCGCCGTGAGTTCCACCTGAGACCGGTCTCCTCGGGACAGCCGATGTTGCGCCGCTGCGGCGGGATCGAGTGCAACACGCGCATTCCTCCGCCCGAGACCTGAGCGCCTGCCGGGTCGCCGGCGGGGCGTCTCAAGGTCGAGTCAGCGCAAGCCGCCAGCCGACGAGGTTCTCGCCCGCGTGGTACTGAAGCCCAGGGCCCGGGCATTCGAAGCCCGCGCGCCGGGCGTTGGCTGCCATGGTTTCCATCTGCTCCGCCGACTGCGCGCAGCCCACGAGGTCCTGCAGGCGGCGCACGCCGGCCCGCACCTCGCGCTCGAAACGGTCCACCTCGCGCTCGAAGCCCGCGGCGCCCAGTTCGC
>JBAVJR010000474.1:0-2345 GCA_049687855.1 Steroidobacteraceae bacterium
GCAGCACGCCACTCCTACGCCCTGGTGCTGCACGAACAGAACCGTACCGACACGGCACTCGCCGAGGTGGAGCGCCTGCTCGCCGCCGACCCGCGCAACCCCGTCTACCTGAACCTGCAGGCCAACGTGCTCGGTCGCGGCGGCGATCACGTGCGGGCCATCGACACGTTCGCGGCGGTGCTCGCGGACTACCCGTCCAATCCGCGTATCTGGATGGCCTACGGCGACGCGCTCAAGACGGCGGGCCGCACCGACGACGGCATCGCCGCGTACCGCCGCAGTCTGCAACTCGCGCCGGGATTCGGCGAGGCGTGGTGGAGTCTTGCCAACCTCAAGACCTTCCGGTTCTCACCGACGGACGTCGAAGCCATGCAGGCACAGCTCGCACGGGCGGGCGCCGCGGAAGACGACCGGCTGCACCTGCACTTCGCGCTCGGCAAGGCGCTGGAGGATGCCGGGCAGTACGCCAGGTCATTCGCGCACTACGCCGACGGCAACCGCATCCGCCGCGCGGGCATCGTCTACGACGCGGGGGCGACCACGGAATTCGTGCGCCGCTCGCGCGCACTCTTCGCTCCGGAGTTCGTCGCGCGGCGCCGCGGATGGGGCTGCGACGCCGACGATCCGATCTTCATCGTCGGCCTGCCCCGTTCCGGCTCGACGCTGGTCGAGCAGATCCTCGCAAGCCATCCGGCGATCGAGGGGACCGGCGAGCTGCCCGAGGTCGCCGGCATCGCGCGATCACTCGCGGCCCGCGCGCCCTATCCCGAGGTGCTGGCCGGACTCGACGCCGGAGAGTTCCGTTCACTCGGCGAGCGCTACCTGCGTGAGACCCGCCTGCATCGCAAGGCAGGCGTGCCGCGCTTCATCGACAAGATGCCGAACAACTGGCTGCACGCCGGTCTGATCCACCTGATGCTGCCGAACGCGCGGATCGTGGACGTACGCCGCGACCCGATGGGCTGCTGCTGGTCGTGCTTCCGGCAGCACTTCGCCCGCGGCCAGCACTACACCTACTCGCTCGAGGACCTCGGGCGCTACTACCGTGACTACGTCGAGCTGATGGCGCACGTCGATACCGTGCTACCCGGACGCGTGCACCGCGTCCTCTACGAACGGCTGGTCGAGGACACGGACGCGGAGGTGCGCCGCCTGCTCGAGCACTGCGGCCTGCCCTTCGACGCGGCATGCCTGCGCTTCCACGAGAGCCCGCGCTCCGTCGCCACCGCAAGCTCCGAGCAGGTGCGCCGCCCGATTTACCGGGAGGCGCTCGAGCAGTGGCGGCACTACGAGCCCTGGCTGGACCCGCTCAGGCTGGCGCTCGGGCCGGCGCCCGACGCATAGCCGAACCGCGCGACCCAGGGCTCGAGCAGCGGCAGCACCGGCGCCATCTGCTCGCAGTAGCGCTCCCACTGCCGGGTGCCGTCGAACAGGCCCCGTCGCACCTGAGGCGCGCTGACCGTCCGCACCTCGCGCGCCGCGGCGGTGCGACCGAATTCTCTCGCGACCTCGGTCCACGGCACGCCGACGAACTCGGCGAGCGCGCGTGTTGTGGCGTCGAAGTCGGAAACCAGTTTGGCGTAGTCCACCACGTGCACTGGCAGCGGCAGCGCCGCGAGGTGCAACTCGACGAGGCGCATCACCGCGTCGTAGTGCCGTGCCGCACGCTCCAGGCCGGCCATCTGGTAGGTTGACGGGTTGACACGGAAATGCCGCCGGAAGCAGCTCAGCACGACGTCGCGCGGGTCGCGGCGGCACAGCACGACCAGCGCGTCCGGGAACAGCCGGGCGATCATCGGCAGCTTGATGCCGTTCAGCGGCGCCATGTCCACGAACACCTGGCCATCCACGTCCGGCACCTCGGCGCGGACGCGCTGCCAGTAGGCCTCACGATGCCGGGCAGCGAGCGCAGGGTCTAGATGCGTGAGCTGCTCGAGCGCGCGGTCGTCCCGCAGGAACGCGAGATCAGCCTCGGCGAGCGTGGGCCGCTCCTCGAGTGAGCGCACGCCCGGCAGGCTCACCAGCACGTTCTCGACCAGCGTGTTGCCCGAGCGTGGGTAACCGAGCAAGAACACGTGGCGGCGCACCGGGCTCGGCTCGGCGCCCGCAGCGACCGCCGGGCGCCACGCGGCCGGATCCTGCCGCTCGAACCACCGCGTGAGGCGCCGCACGAACTCGAGGTGGCTCTCGATGCGACCGCCGTCATCGAAGCGCGGCGCCGCTACGCGCACCGTCTCCTCGTTCATGCGCGTGTAGGCCGCAAAGGCCTCCTCCGTCCGCCCGAGACGGTCGAGCGCGTCCCCGAGGAGCCCGAGCGCAACCTGCTGCTGGCGCTCGTCGAGCGC
>JBAVJR010000475.1:0-3030 GCA_049687855.1 Steroidobacteraceae bacterium
CCCGCCGAGGGCTCGAGCCAGGAAGGGTGTGTCAAGGACGCGGTGGACGGCGCGATGAAGGACGCGCGCAAGGTCATCGAAGCCAAGCGCTCCGCTCTGCCTGCCAGGTAACCTCAGCCATGCGTCAGGTCACGTCGACGCAATGACCTGCACGAGTCATGACACGCCGCCGTTCCGGGGCTAGCATCGCTTGCTTCGAACAACGGGCAAGGATGGGGCACGGCCATGAACGCACTTCGAGTCCTGGTGCTCTGCGCGGCATTCTCATTGCCGGTCGCACGAGCGGCCGATACTGTGGACGCGGCCGTCGCCAGTGGTGCTGCGGTCGCCGCAGCCATTGCCAGCCCCGATCGCCCCAAGGCCGATCTCGAACGGGACGCCGTCGCCAAGCCGACTGAAGTGCTTGCTTTCCTGCGTGTCGCGCCCGGCATGCGAGTGGCCGACATGTTCTCGGCCAGCGGCTACTACACCGAACTCCTCGCCCGCACGGTCGGCGTGAAGGGACAGGTGATCGCCTACAACAACCCGCCGTACGCGAAGTTCGCGGAGAAGGGCATCGCGACGCGATACGCTGACGGCCGGCTCGGCAATGTGCGGCAGCTGACGGCCGAGGTCGATGAACTGCAGTTGCCTCCCGGCTCCCTCGACGCGGCGCTGTTCGTCATGAGCTTCCACGATGCCTACTGGCGGCCTGCAGATGGCACCTGGAACCGCACCGACCCGGCCGAGCTGCTCGAGCGGCTGCAGGTGGCGCTCAAGCCGGGCGGCGTAGTGGTGGTGCAGGACCACGTGGCGAAGGCGGGTGGCGATACTGCCAAGGTGGTGGACGAGCTGCACCGCATCGATCCTGCCATCGTGCGCGCCGAGTTCGAGCGCGCCGGGTTCGCCTTCGACGGCGAGAGCAAGGTGCTGGCGCACCCGGAGGACGACCACACCAGGCTCGTGTTCGACGAGTCCATCCGCGGCAGGACGGACCAGTTCATCTACCGCTTCCGCAAGCCGATCCCCTAAGATGCCGGCGCGCGGCAATGGCCGCGTCAGGCTGGACAGAATGGAACGGACCGAATCTGCAGCCCGGGATGGAGTACTGCGGCTCGCGATGTGGTCGGGCCCGCGCAACCTGTCGACGGCGTTCATGCGCTCGTGGGAAAACCGCGGCGACACGATCGTCATCGACGAGCCGTTCTACGCGCACTACTTGCAGGTCACCGGCCTCGATCATCCAGGCCGCGACGAGATCATCGCGCACCAGGAATCGGACTGGCGTCGCGTGGTCGACTCGCTGCTGGCCCCGGTGCCGCCGAATGTCCGGGTCTTCTACCAGAAGCAGATGTCGCACCATCTGCTGCCGCACATGGGACGCGAGTGGCTCGACTCGGTGACGCATGCCTTCCTGATCCGCGACCCGTCCGCGATGCTGGCGTCGCTCGGCGGGAAGCTCACGAACTTCGATCTGCTGGCCACGGGCCTGCCACAGCAAGTCGAGATCTTCGAGCACGTGATCCGGCGCACGGGCAAGGTGCCGGCCGTGCTCGATTCCGCCGACCTGCTCGAACGCCCCGGGCCGATGCTGCGCGCGCTTTGTGATGCGCTCGGCGTGCCGTTCACGGATCGGATGCTGTGGTGGCCGGCCGGGCGGCGTGAATCGGACGGTATCTGGGCCAGGCACTGGTACGACCGGGTCGAGCAGTCGACCGGTTTCGAAATGCCGCCGCCGCAAGCACCGCAGGCGGCGTCGATGCAACCGCTTCCCCCCGCCGTAGCGGAGATCGCGGCGCGGTGCCGTCCCCTGTACGAGAGGCTGCGCGCACACCGTCTGCGCGCCTGAGGTGATCCAGTGCTGCAGAAATTCGACGAACGCAATCGCAACCTGATCGTCAACGTCAGCGGCGAACTGGTGCATCGTGACCAGGCGCGCATCAGCCCGTTCGACTCGTCCGTGCAGGGCGGCGACGCGGTCTGGGAAGGGTTGCGGCTGTATGGCGGCCGCATCTTCCGGCTCGAACAGCACCTCGACCGCCTGGTGAATTCGGCGAAGGCGCTGGCGTTCGCGCAGATCCCGACGCGCGAGGCGATCACGCACGAGATTCGTCGCACGCTCGAGGCCAACGGGATGTTCGACGGCGTGCACATCCGCCTGACGCTCACGCGTGGCGTGAAGGTCACCTCGGGGATGGATCCCCGGCTCAATACGCAAGGGCCGACCCTCATCGTGCTCGCCGAGCACAAGGCGCCCGTGTATTCGAAGGGCGGCCTCAGCCTGGTGACCAGCAGCGTGCGGCGCTTCCCGCCCGACTGCCTGGACCCGAAAATCCACCACAACAACCTGATCCAGTCGATCCTCGCCAAGATCGAGGCGAACGTGGCCGGTGCCGACGACGCGCTGATGCTCGATCAGCGCGGCTTCATCGCCGAGACGAACGCGACGCACGTGTTCATCGTCCAGCAGGGATTGCTGCGCACACCGAGGCTGGTGGCCTGCCCGGAGGGGATCACGCGCTCGACCGTGCTCGAACTCTGCCGCACCCACGACATCCCGCACGAGGAAGTCGACCTGACGCTGAGCCAGGCGTACTGCGCCGACGAGATGTTCTGCACCGGTACGATGGGTGAACTCGCGGCGGTCACGAAGGTGGACGGCCGGCAGATCGGTGACGGCCAGCCCGGACCGATGACGCAAAGTCTGTCGGCGCTGTTCCGCGAACTCACGGCGCGCGAGGGGACGGTCGTGGCCGGCTGAGGCGGGCGTCAGGCCTTCTGCTGCACGTCGGCCATGAACCACCGCGAATGGGTGGCCGCGAAGTCAGGCAGCGCCTCGCACTTTCGGTTGTGTGACTGCATTCCCGGGTAACGGGACGCGTCGTCGAACACCTGCATCGACTCCGACAGGAACGTGCAGATGCACGCGACGGTGATGTCCGCCTGCGTGAGGCGATCTTCGATCAGCCAACCCGACGGACCGCGTCGCTCACAGGCCTGCTCGATGACGCCCAGTGCGCCGTGCATCTGGTCGCGGCAGCGGCTTACCCA
>JBAVJR010000476.1:0-8371 GCA_049687855.1 Steroidobacteraceae bacterium
AGCCATAGGACTGCAGGGGGTGAATGGCGGGGTAGAAGCGGGCCTGCGCTCGCTGGCGGTCGAGGGCCCAGAAACAACGCACGTAGCGCTTGGTGTGCAGCGTCACCGGTTCGGAGAAGTCGCCGGACGGCGGGCTGATCGCGCCGATGATCGTGACCGAGCCCTCCGCGCCGGCCAGCGACGTGACACGCGCTGCACGTTCGTAGAATTCAGCAAGGCGCGAGCTGAGATACGCAGGGTAACCAGCTTCGCCCGGCAACTCCCCGAGGCGACCGGACACTTCGCGCAGCGCCTCGGCCCAGCGACTGGTCGAGTCCGCCATCAGCGCGACATTGAGCCCCTGGTCGCGGAAGTACTCCGCCACCGTGATCGCCGTGTAGATGCTCGCCTCGCGCGCCGCCACGGGCATGTTCGACGTGTTCGCGATGATCACGGTGCGCTCGGCGAGCGGCCGTCCGCTGCGCGGATCCTCGAGCTGTGGGAACTCGTCGAGCACTTCGGCCATTTCGTTGCCGCGTTCGCCGCAGCCGACGTACACGATGACGTCCGCGTCGCACCATTTGGCGAGCGCTTCCTGCAGCACGGTCTTGCCGGTGCCGAAGCCGCCGGGCAGGGCAGCGCGTCCGCCACGCGCGACGGGGAACAGCGTGTCGAGGATGCGCTGGCCCGTGATCATCGGCGCGTTGACGCCGAGCCGTTCGCGCACGGGGCGTGGCCGGCGCACGGGCCAGTCGTGCTGCATCGTGATCTCGTGCCGGCGACCGCCGTCGTCGACCAGCACGAGCAGCGTCTCGTCGTCGCGATGCTCCCCGGGTTCGACCAGCGCTTCCACTCGCCCACTGGCCCACGGCGGCACCAGCAACGACTGCGGTCGCGGCGCGACCGTCCTGGCGAACACGGCACCGGCGCTCACCACGTCGCCGTCCCGCACGGTGAACTCGAGGCGATGCCGCGCGAAGATGCGCTCGGCGGCGCCCGGTTGTATCTGGAAGTCGGTGGCGAGGGACAGTGGTCGCAGCAAGCCGTCGAAGATGCCTCCCAGCAGGTTCGGACCCAGGGTCACGGACAGCGGGCGTTCGAGTCCGACGACGGTTACCCCGGGCTCGAGTCCCGTCGTGTCTTCGTAGACCTGCGCGACCAGCTCGTCGCCACGCAACTGGATGACTTCGCCGAGCAGGCCGCGCTCGCCCACGGCGAGGGCTTCGAAGATGCTGAAGGGTCCGGAGGCGCAGGCTTTGAGCACCGGGCCGCCGATCCAGGTGATGCGTGCTTCGCTCACTGAGCGCCCTCCTGTCGCCGTGCGGCCGCCCGCTGCTCGAATTCGGCGAGCAGCTCGGAGGCGATGCGCTCGCGGGTGGCCAGCAGGCCCGCGAGGGTGGCGTCGATGCAGGCGTCGCCCGCGCGGATCCGGAGTCCGGCGCCGAGATCTTGTGTTGTCGTGACTTCGACGTTCGACAGGCCCGCGAGGCGGTTCCGCACCAGTGGACCGACATGGGCCAGCCACTGCGGATCGACTTCCACCTGCAGGCGATCGAGATGAAGCAGGCTGCGCCGCGCCGACACGCAGGCGGCGTCGCACCAGCGCTCGCGTGCGGTGGCGTCGAGCCAGCGCGAGTGCAATGCGGCGGGCAGGGCCTGCCATGCGCGGTCGAGCAGTTCGCGCAACGTGGCTTGCCGGCTGCGTCGCGCCTGCGTGTCGAGCGCCGCACGCTTCCTTGCCAGCGCCATTTCATCCTCGCGCCGGGTGTCGACCACGGCCTGATGCACGCGCGTCCTGGCCTCGGCCCTGGCGCGGCGTACGATGTCCGCGGCTTGCGTTTCGGCTTCATCGCGGATGTGGCGGGTGCGCGATTCCTGCTCGCGCCCCAGCCGACGCAGCAACGCCACTGTCTGGGCTTCGAGCAGGCTTTCGACGTCGTTCATCAGTCAATTCCCAGCGCGTTGCGCACCGTGCGCGCGAGATCGGGGGGCGTGCCGCGTCCGCGGATATCCGGAACGACGGCAAACAGCGGCGAGAGTGCGACGAGCGCGCGCTCGAGTTCCACCGCCGGCACGTAGTCGACCAGCGTGCCATCGAGCAGCACGCAGTCGGGGCGCTCGGTGAATGCCTGTCGCAGCATTGCCGCGGCGTCACCTGCCGCGGCGACCCGGGCATCGACGCCGGCGAGCCGGAAGCCCGCCGCCGTGGCCTCGCCACCGATGTAAACGACTTGTGCCACGTCAGCCCAGTCGATTGAGGATCAGGATCGAGACGATCAGCCCGTAGATCGCGATGCCTTCGGCGAGTCCGACGATCACGAGCACACGACCGAAGAGGTCAGGCTTCTCGGCGAGCGCGCCGAGCGCGGCGGTCCCCACCTGGGCCACGGCGTAGCCCGCGCCAAGCGCGGCGAGTCCCGCTGCGAGCGCTGCGGAGGCAAAGCCCCAGCGGAGCACGTCGGGGTCAGGTGGCACGGCAGCGGCCTCGGCAGCGAGGGCGGGCCAGGCGGCAATGAGCGTGAAGGTGGCCACCACGACGGTTACCGTCGTCATGGTGGCGAGGGCGAGGATCCAGCGTGCGGGCAGTTTCATGGCGTGCCTCCGGGAAGCGAAGCCGGCGGCGGCGTTAGCGGTTCGAAGGGCCGGCCGCGCGCCGTCAGGAAGCGGATGAAGAACTCGAACAGCACGAGGCGTGTCGTCTGGATGCTGACGACGAGGCCCTCGAGCGCAATGATTGCAGCGTTGCCGATGATCAGGATCGGCCAATAGCCGGGTCCCGCGGCTTCGGCCATGCCGACGACGGCCGAGCAAAGTCCCGCGTGCGCCAGCGCGAACGCGCCGATGCGCACGAAGGACACCGTGTTGACGCCGAGCTGCAGCAATCGCTCCACGAATTCACCCGCGGCTTTCCCCACGGCTGCGGTGCGCGTCGCTGGATTCGCGAACGCCGCGCCTGCCAGCGACCACGCGATGCCGAGCGGCAGCAGCCACAGGGCGCTCATGTGGATCACGGCGCCGACCAGTCCGAGGTAGGCGACCAGCAAGCCGGCGTCGCAGAGCAGCCAGTGCCGCAACTGTCCGCGCCAGTAGTACTGCAGCGCATCGAGTGCGAGGCCGAGCACGAGCGTCACGACGCCGAAGCCGAGCGCCACGGCCAGGACCGGCAGCGGTTGCGACAGAGGATGCAGCCAGAGCGCCGCCACCACGTCCTCGCGCGCAAACACGCTGCCGAAGGCGAAGCCGAACACGATCGCGACCAGTCCGCCCGGCAGCAGCAGGCGCAACGCGGGCAGGCGCTTGCTCAGGAAGAAACCGGCGAGCGCGACGATGGCACCCTGCGCCACGTCGCCGAACATGAAGCCGAACATCAACGGGGCGAGGATGGCGATCAGCAGGCTCGGGTCCGCGTCCCCCGCGGCGGGCACGCCCATCATCCCGGTCATGGTCTCGAACGGACGCGCCCAGCGCGGGTTGCGCAGGACGGAAGGAGGCACCGTCCCGGCCGGCGCGTCCGTCATTCGCAGCAGGTAATGCAGCCCTTGCTGGTCGAGCGCTGCGCGCAGTGCGCAGTCGTCTCGCGCCGCGCACCAGCCGGTGATCCACGCGAAGTGCTCCGTCACCGGGAGTTCCGGCACGTGCGTCACGACCCAGGCGGCCAGCGCCATCTCGCCAAGGGCTGCCGGCACGTCGTGCTCCGCGTCGAGTCTCGCCAGCGCGGCGCGCGCCGACGACTCCCTCGCATCGATCGCCGTGCGTCGCTGCTGCAGGTTCGCGCGCAGTTCGCCCGGGTCCTGCGGCAGTGCCGCCGGGATCGCGACGCGATGAACCTTGCGCGCCGCCAGTGCGGTGTCGAGTTCACCCATGTCTTCGCCGGGGCCGACGGCGAGCAGGTAGGTTTCACGGCCGGGTCCGGGTGTCCACAACTGGGTGATCAATGCAGGCGGCAGCGACAGCGCCGGCGTGCCGGGCGGGAGCACGTAGATGCGGCTCGCGAGCACGGGCCCGGCCGACGCCATGCGATCGAGCCGCGGCAGAGCCGGTCCGGCGATTGCAGCCAGGCGTTCGAGCGTTTCGATTTCCGTCCGCTCGAGCGCGAGCGCCTCGAGTTCGGCAACGACTGGCTCGGCCGACGTCGCCCATGTGCGCAGCTTGCCTAGCGCGGCCTGCGGGGCATCGAGGAGCGCGTGCTCCGCATCCACGGTGCATGGCAGCGCAGCCGGCCACCACGGCCGGAAGCGGCGCGCGAGCGATTCGAATTCGTCGAGCACGCGCTTCAGGTCGCCGAGCGGCAGGCGCGATTCGGCACGACTGTAGGCTTGCAGCTCGACCGACCGCGTCCGCGCCAGGCAATCGAGGGCTGCGCCGAGTTCCTCGCGCGAGGTGAGCAGTTCGAACCAGCGGGCGGTGGCGGAGCGCAGGCTCATGCGGGCCCCGGTACGACGACGGCGCGACGCATTACTCCGCCGCGCAAGCCGAGCAATCCGAGCGCCTCGAGGCCGAGGTACGCGACGGCTGCCGCGGGTGAGAGCGGGTGACGGCGGAAGGCACGCAGCAATCGCAGCGACAGAGCCCGGTCCAGCTCCCTGCTGTCTCCGCCGACTGGTTCCCGCAGCTTCGCGTCGAGCAATGCGACATCGCGTGCGATGAGTTCCAGGGCGCGCGCGTGACGACTGCCCGCGGGCCACAGCGACCGCCAGTGGGCGAGCCAGGCTGCCGTGACGTCGCCAGCGCCTGCTTCGAGCGCAGGACGGAACGGCTGCAGTGGCGTAGCGGCGAGTGCTGCGCCGCGCAGCGCGGGATCGAGCGCGACGATGTGACCCAGCACCGGATCTGCCCGGGCCCATGCGGGAGGCCGGCCGCCGCGGGCGAGTTTCTGCAGCGCCGGCAGGTAGGGCAGCCAGCGCATCCAGCGGATGGCTTCCTGCCAGGGCGTCGGTTGCCAGCGTGCCACTTCGTCGACGAGCGTCGACCACTCGTAGCGCAGGTGCCGCTCCAGTTCGTGCGGATCCATGCCGGGTGCCAGGCGTGTCGTGTAGCGTCGCTGCGCAGTCGTGCGCACGGCACCGAGGAAACCCGCCAGGTCGCGGGCGGCGTGCGCGCGCTGCAGGTCGGAGGGATCGGCGGATTGGCCGAAACGCGCCTGCAGACGGGCCTGGGAATACGCGAAATGGCCGCTGCCGGCGCTCACGCCGACTCGTCCGTAGTCAGCCGTCCGGCAACCGCCGCGATTGCGTCGGCCGCCACGGCCGCCAGTGCGGCCGCATCGAGGGTCTCGACGGATGCACTCACATCCAGTTGCGCGAGTCGACCGGCGAGGCGCGTCTGCGCCCGCTCGTGCAGTCGCATGACGCGCTGGCGTGCGGTTTCGAGAATGGCGCGCCGCTGCTCGCGTGCGGCATCGATGCTCGAGCGGGCGGCGGCCTCGGCTGCAGCAATAGCGGCCGCCGCCGCGTGTTCAGCCTCGAGCACGCGATCGATTGCGTCGGCAACGGTCCGGTCTGGCGTGGTAGTTGTCATCGCCGCAGGAACGCATCGCAGCGGCGGCGCGGGTGAGCCTCACGCTCGTCCGAGCGAAACAGGTCCGAACCCTGACATTAAGCCCGGTGCGGGGACGATGAATCGGGGGTAGTGCTTACCGGCACTGCGTGTTGCGTAACCGCGCAAAAGCCAGCCCGGAGCGCTCCGGCCGAGGCGCGTTCAGCTGCCGTGGCTCTGCATCATCAGTCCCGTGCCGCCGCGCGAAACGTGCGCGACGACCGCGGTGCGGCGATGCAGCTTGGTGATGGTGCCGAGGCTGATGGCGAATGCGAGTTCGACGGTCTGGCCCTTGCGCAGGCCCATGTCGCCGGTTTCGACGAAGACGCCCGTGGCGCTCAGGTTGCGCGCGCGGCAGAGACGGCGGTGACTGCCCGGCAGGAGCACGTACACGGTGGTGCGCGCTCGGTGGCGCGTTGTCAGTCTTCTCTCCACGGCTCCGCGTCTTCTCTTTTTTGTGCGATGCGCAGGGGTCTTGCCGCGTCATTATGCACGGCCCGCGCCGGGAGGGAAGAGGCCCTGGCACGCGCCTTTGCGTTATGTCTATTGCCGTGTCAGCTATGCTGCGGGCCGTCGGCGGATATGGTCACCAATGCGCAGCAAACCCCAGGGCGAACAGGCGATTTCGAGCTCCTCGCCGATCGGCGTGTTCGACTCGGGCGTCGGCGGGTTGACCGTACTGCGCGCGTTGGTCGACCGACTGCCCGGCGAAGACTTCGTCTATCTCGGCGACACCGCGCGGCTGCCGTACGGCACCAAGAGTCCCGGTTCGATCCGGCAGTATTCCCTGCAGGCTGCGCGCCTGCTGCACGAGCGCGGCGTGAAATGTCTCGTCGTTGCATGCAACACCGCATCGGCCATCGCGCTCGCTGCGCTCACGCATGAATTCGACCCGGTGCCGGTCATCGGCGTGCTCGAGCCGGGCGCTGCCGCCGCCTGCCGTGCGACGCGCTCCGGGCGTATCGCGGTGCTCGCGACGGAGAGCACGGTACGCGGCGGCGCCTACCAGGCGGCGATCACGCGCCGGCGGCCCGACGCAATCGTCACCGCGCGCGCCTGTCCCCTGTTCGTCGCACTGGCGGAAGAAGGCTGGACGGACGGTCCGATCGTAGAGGGCGTCATTCACCGCTATCTGGACGAAGTCTTCGTCGCGGGTGCGGCGGCGGCACATCCGGACACGCTCCTGCTCGGCTGCACGCACTTCCCGGTGCTCGTGCCCGCGCTGCGCAAGGTACTGGGACCCGATGTCGCGATCGTCGATTCGGCGGCGACGACGGCGGTCTCGCTGGCGGACGTACTGGCCGGGCGTGGCGTGCTGCGTCACGAGCAGGCCGCGGGCCGCGTCATGCTGCTGGCAACCGACGGACCCGAACGCTTTGCGCGCGTCGGGACGGTGTTTCTCGGTAGGCCCCTGGCGGCGGCGGACGTCGAGATCGTCGACCTCCCGTTTGCGCCGGCGGCGTCAGGCGTCTGAAGCTGCGTCCGGATTCCCGGGTCAGGGGTCGCGGTCGAGGGTCGCCATGCCGGCCGGCAGGTAACGCGCGCCCCTGACGTTGCCTGGCGCGAAGACCTGGTCGAGCAGGAACTGGTCGCAGGAGGCCAGTTGGACGCCCGTGGCCGCCAGGTTCTCGCGCAGGCGGGTGCGGCGGGTGGTGCCGAAGATCGGGACGACGTCCGGACCTTGGGCCAGCAGCCAGGCAAGCGCGACCTGGCCGGAGGTCGCCCGGGCGCGGGCTGCCACCTCTTCGAGCTTTTCCAGCAGCCGCAGGTTGGCGTCGAAATTGCTCTGCTGCAGCCGCGGGTGATTGCGCCGGTAATCACCCTCGGGGTATTCCTCGGCCCGCGTCCGCTGGCCGGCCAGGAAGCCGCGGCCGAGCGGGCAATAGGGCACCAGGCCGATGCCCAGCTCGCGGCACGCGGGCAGCACGGTGCGCTCAACCCCTCGTTCAAAAAGGGAATATTCCGACTGGAGGGCGCTGATCGGGTGCACGGCATGGGCCCGCCGCAGGGTCGTGGCACTGGCCTCCGACAGCCCCAGGTAGCGCACCTTGCCGGCCCGGACGAACTCCGCCATGGTCCCGACGACGTCCTCGATCGGTACGTTCGGGTCCACCCGGTGCTGGTACAGCAGGTCGATCCGGTCGGTCTTGAGCCGGCGCAGGGACTGCTCGACGACCTCGCGGATGTGCTCCGGACGGCTGTCCAACCCCCAGCCGGAGCTGCTGGTCCTGGTCAGGTCGAAGCCGAACTTGGTGGCCAGCATGACCTTGTCGCGCCGGACACCGCCGAGTATTCGCCCGAGCAGCTCCTCGTTGATGAACGGGCCATAGATCTCGGCTGTGTCGAACAGCGTCACCCCGGCCTCGACCGCCTCGACCAGGGTCGCCTCGCACTCGGCCTCGTCGGCCCCGGTCTGGTAAATGCCGGTCATCCCCATGCAACCGAGGCCGAGGGCGGCGACTTCCAGGCCCTGCCGGCCGAGCTTGCGGGTTTCCATCGGGGCCTCCAGTGGGATGGGCGACGGTTTTTGGATTGACACGGCTGCCCGGTCCCCCGAGAATACGCGGCTCTCTGTTCGCGGAGGGGTACCCAAGCGGCCAACGGGAGCAGACTGTAAATCTGCCGGCTTATGCCTTCGAAGGTTCGAATCCTTCCCCCTCCACCAGTACCAGAGAGTAGCGGAGAGGAGTGGGTCTTTGGGACCAGACTGGGCGAAGAGACTGGGTGACCAGGCAGGGCGACCTGACCGGCGAGCGCTTGCGGGTGTAGTTCAATGGTAGAACCTCAGCCTTCCAAGCTGAGTACGTGGGTTCGATTCCCATCACCCGCTCCAACCGGAATGCCGAGGAACGGGTTC
>JBAVJR010000477.1:0-8766 GCA_049687855.1 Steroidobacteraceae bacterium
GCTCCGTGTAGAGCGCGTCGAGCTGGGCCTTGCTGGTGGCGACCACCGTCACCGTGATCGACAGGTACTTGCCGTTGCTGCTGGGCCGCTCTTCGATGCGGCCCGGTTCGAGCCTGCCGAAATGCCGCGTCACGATCCCCATGACGAGGCTGCGGAAATCGTCCGACGCCTGGCCCATGATCTTCACTGGAAAATCGGTGGGGAACTCGAGCAGCGTCGTCCCCGGCTCGGGAGGCGGAACGCTCATGCGTCCGCCAGCGCCGGCTGCGCCGCGATTGCGTCAAGGTGCTGCTGCAGTCGCGCATACATCGAGAGCCAGGTTGCGCCCGGCGCTCCGGTGCCGATGGCCTTGCCGTCCACCGCGGTGACCGGCAGCACGCCTCGACCTGCGGAAGCGATCCAGACCTCGGAGGCAGACCGCAGCTCGTCCACGCCGAAGGTACGGACCTCGACCGGGAGCCACCCGGCCGCGAGTTCGATCACCGCATCGCGCGAAGTGCCCGGCAGGATGCTCCGGTCGTTCGGTGGCGTGGCGAGTCTGCCTTCGCGCACGATGAAGACCGTGCTGGAGGAGCCTTCGGTCACGCGCCCGTCCCGCGTGAGGATGGCTTCGGCGCCGCCCTTGTCCTGCGCTTCCTGCCGCAGCAGCACGTTCGCGAGCAGCGCGATCGACTTGATGTCGCAGCGCGCCCAGCGCGTGTCCTCGAGCGTGACGGCGGCAAGGCCTCGCTCGAGCAGCGCCTGTGTCGGTTGCGGGTACGGACTGACGAACGCGAATCCCGTCGGTTCGACCGACGCAGGCGGAAACAGGTGGTTACGGCCGTACTCCATGCCGCGCGTCACCTGCAGGTAGACGAGCAGCTCGGCTGCGCTGGCCGCGGCGACGAGCGTGTCCGTCACCTCGACCCAGCCCTCCAGTGGCAGTGGATTGCGGATGCGCAGCTCCGCGAGGCTGCGGTCGAAGCGTTCGAGATGCTGGCGCATCCGGAACGGCCGCCCGCGATGCACCGGCACCACTTCGTAGGCGCCGTCCGCGAAGAGAAAGCCGCGGTCGAGCGGCGAAATTCGAGCCTCCGCCAGCGGGAGGTATTCGCCGTTCAACCAGCAGGTGGGATACGGATCGGCCATCGCCGCTGCTCCGTCAGTGGAACAGCAGCCGCAGGCTGTCCCAGGCGCGGCCGAAGAAGCCGGCTGCGGCGACGTCGGCGGTCGGGAACAGGTCGTACGTCGCGATCGTCTGGCCGTCGACGACGACCTTGGCCTTGCCGACCGGCTTGTTCTTCGCGAGCGGTGCGATCAGCGTCTCCGGCAGTTCGAAGTCCGCCTTCACCGAGCTCACGTGACCGCGCTGGTTCGTGATGTACAGGTCGCGACCCACGGTCAGTCCGACCTCGTCCTGCTTGCCCTTCCAGACGCGCATCGTGCTGAGCGGCTGGCCGGCAGCGTAAACGCGCTTGGTTTCGAAGAAGTTGAAGCCATAGTTCAGCAGGGCGGAGCTGGCATCTTCGCGGGCACGCATGGAATCCGTGCCCATCACGGCGGAGACCAGCCGCATGTCGCCGCGCTTCGCGGAGGTGACCAGGCAGTAGCCCGCGGACTTCGTGTGGCCGGTCTTGACTCCGTCCACCGACGGGTCGCGCCACAGCAACCCGTTGCGGTTCTGCTGCGTGATCCCGTTCCAGGTGAACTCCTTCTGCGAATACCAGCGGTAGTACTGCGGGAACTCGCGGATCAGCGCGTTCGCGAGCAGCGCCGCGTCCCGCGCCGTGATGTACTGGTCCGGGTCGGGCATGCCCGCGGCATCGGTGAAGTGCGTGCCGTTCAGGCCGAGCTGCTTGGCGAAGCTGTTCATCATCTGCACGAAGGTCGCTTCGGTGCCGGCCACGTGCTCGGCGAGCGCCACCGTCGCGTCGTTGCCCGACTGCACGATCATGCCCTGCAGCAGGTTCTCGACCGAGATCTGCTTGCCGACCTCGATGTACATGGCCGAGCCGCCGAGCTTCGGCGCCGCCTGCCGCCAGGCGTTTTCGCTCACCGTGACCATGTCCCCGAGCTTGATGCGGCCTTCCTTGAGCGAATGGAACACGACGTAGGCTGTCATGAGCTTGGTGAGGCTCGCAGGCTCCTGGCGCGAATCGGGCTCGAGCGCCGCGAGCACGCGGCCGCTCTCGTGGTCGATGACGATGAAACTGCGGGCGTTGAGCTGCGGCGGAGGCGGCAGCGCGGTGGCAGGCGGTGCCGCGGGCGCCGCTGCGGTTACAGCGCCATCGGCAGCGGCCGGCGCGGCGGCATCCTCCTGGTCGGAACCGCAACCGGACAGGGCGAGGCCGGCGACGAGCGCCAGTGCAAACAGGGTCGGCTTGAGCTTCATTTCTGCGTAGGAACCATGCGTCGAAGGTGGAGGGGGGTCACTTGCCGCCGGAGGTCGTCGACCAGCCGTTCGCGGGCCTGACCGGCGGCGGCGCGGCCGGAACGTTGAAACCAGCGGCCGTCGGCAGTGGCAGGCCTGCGCGGGTGGCGGCGATCGCATCCGCGAGGTCGCTGACGGCGCTCGCATACATGTGGCTGCGGTTATAGCGCGTGATCGCGTAGAAATTGGTGAAGCCGACGCGGTATTCGGTCCCGGCAGCCACCCTGAGTGCGACCAGCATCGCCGGTGCGTTCGCCGGCAGGTTCGTTTCGAACTTGACGCCGCGCGCTCGCAGCGAGCCCACGGTCTCGGTCAGCGCCAGCCGGTCGTCCAGTCCCGCCAGGTTGGCGTTGCCTGCGTCGGCCGCGGCCAGGACCGGTTCGCCCGCGCGCCAGCCGTGCACCTTGAGGTAGTTGCCCACGCTCGAGAAGACGTCGGCCCAGTCGTTCCAGAGGTCGCGCTTGCCGTCCGCGTCGCCGTCGACGGCGAAGTTGCGGAAGCTGCTGGGCATGAACTGCGGCAGTCCCATTGCGCCCGCATACGAGCCGACCGGCGCCAGCGGGTCGAGCCCTTCTTCGCGGGCCATCAGCAGGTACTGCTCGAGTTCGCTGCGGAAGAACGCCTGGCGGGGCGGGTAATCGAAGGCGAGCGTCGCGAGCGCGTCGATCACGCGGTGCTTGCCGATGTTTTCGCCGTAGAACGTCTCTACGCCGACGATGCCGAGCAGGATGTCGACCGGGACGCCGCTCGCCGCCTGCGACTGCTCGAGTTCGGACTGTTTCAGAGCATGGACCTCGGCGCCACGCGCGATGCGGCGCTCGACCAGGAACTTGGGTCGGTACTCGTCCCACGCCAGCGTGCGCTCGGCCGGCTTCGCGATCGCCTGCAGGATCGCGGGCTTCGATTCGACCTGCGCGAACAGCGTGACGAGCGGTTCGGCCTCGAAGCCGTGCTTCTTGCCGACGCTGGCGATGAAGGCGCCGATGTCGGCGCGCGTCGGATCGAATGCCTGGGCCTGCGCGGGCAACGCAAGGCAGAGGGCGAGCGCAAGCGCAACCGCGCCGCGGCGGGCGATGCGGCGAAACAGGCGGGTGACCCGCCCAGCGAGACGATTCCGTGTCACGTTGAGACCAGTTTGCGGCGGGAGTGTATTGCCATGAGGATACCGAACCCTGCCATGAGGGTCACGAGCGACGTGCCGCCGTAACTCACGAGCGGCAGCGGCACGCCGACGACGGGCAGCAGTCCCGCGACCATGCCGCTGTTGACGAAGGCATACACCGCGAACAGCAGCGTGATGCTGCCAGCCGTCAGGCGGGTGAACGTGTCCTGTGCCTGGGCCGCGATGTAGAGGCCGCGACCGATGACGAGCAGATACAGCGCCATGAGCACGATGCAGCCGACGAGGCCCCATTCCTCGCCGACCACGGCGAAAATGAAGTCGGTCGAGCGCTCGGGCAGGAACTCGAGCTGCGCCTGGCTGCCGTTCATGTAGCCCTTGCCGAAGATCCCGCCCGAGCCGATCGCGATCTGCGACTGGATCGTGTGGTAGCCGGCTCCGAGCGGGTCGTTCTGCGGGTTCAGGAACGTCAGCACGCGCTGGCGCTGGTAATCGTGCAGCAGGAACTGCCAGACGACCGGGATGGCTGCCGCGATCAAGGCGCCCAGTCCCAGGATATAACGCAGTTGCAGTCCCGCGAGCAGGATGACGAGCCCGCCGCCTGCCATCACCAGCAGCGCGGTGCCGAGGTCGGGCTGCTCGGCGATCAGCAGCGTCGGTATGAGCACGATCAGCGCCACGATGACCAGTGTCGTGAGGTCGGGCGGCAGCGGCCTCTCGTGCAGGTACCACGCGCAGCAAAGCGGCACGGCGATCTTCATGATCTCGGACGGCTGGAACCGGATGAAGCCGAGGTCGAGCCAGCGCTGCGCCCCCATCGCGACGTCGCCGACGACGGCGACGGCGATCAGCAGCAGCAAACCGATGCCGTAAAGGAACGGCGCGCCGATCCGCAGCACGCGCGGCGGAATCTGGGCGACGCAGGCCAGCACGACAAGCCCGAGGCCGACGCGTGCCGCCTGGCCGAGGAAGATGTGCACGTCTTCGCCTGCCGCGCTGTAGAGCACGATCAGGCCGACGGCACAGACGGCCAGCACGCTCAGCAGCAGCGGCCCGTCGATGTGCAGGGCGTCGAGCAGGCGCCCCGTCAGCGTGAACGTGCGCTGGGCGCGGCTCGAGTGCCCGGGGCCGGCGATTTCCGTCCTCATTCGTCGATGCCTCCTGCGGGCGGCACGGCCGGCGGGGCGGTTGCACCCGCGGGCACAGCTGCCTCGTGCGGCAGCAGGTAGGCGTCGAACACCGCGCGAGCAATCGGTCCCGCCGTGCTGCCGCCGTGACGGCCGTTCTCAACCACCACGGCGACCGCGATCTGCGGATCGTCGACCGGCGCGAACGCGATGAACAGCGCGTGGTCGCGCAGGCGTTCGGATACCTGCGATTCGTTGTACTTCTCGTTCTGGCCGACCGAGAAGACCTGCGCCGTGCCGGTCTTGCCCGCAACCCGGTAGGGCGCGCCGGCCTGCACGCGATAGGCCGTGCCCCCCGGGCTCACCACGCCGACCATGCCGCTGATGATCGTGTCCCAGTACTTCGGATCATCGACCGTCACGCCCGGCAGCGGGCGGGGCGGCAGCGTTGCGACGGCGCCCGTGCGGGCATCGCGCACTGCGCGTACCAGACGAGGCTGGAATCGCTGGCCACGCATCGCGATCGCCGCGGTTGCGTGCGCGAGCTGCAGCGGCGTCGTCAGCATGTAACCCTGGCCGATCCCCGCGATGACCGTTTCGCCAGGGAACCACACCTGCAGCTCCTTCTTCTTGAACGCCTTCTTCTTCCATGCCTGCGAGGGGACCAGGCCCGTGCGTTCACCGAGCACGTCGATGCCCGTCCTGGTGCCGAGCCCGAACTGGACCAGGAAGTCGTGCATTCGGTCGATGCCGATCTGGTCGGAGACGCCGTAGAAATAGACATCGCACGACTGCGCGATCGCCTTGTGCATGTCGACCGTGCCGTGGCCCTGCTTCTTCCAGTCGCGGAACTTGCGGCTGGAGCCCGGGAACCGCCAGACGCCGCGGCAGAGGCGGGTCGTTTCCGCGTCGGTGACGCCGTACTGCAGTGCGGCCAGCGCGACGAACGGCTTGAGTGTGGAGCCCGGTGGATAGACGCCCCGCAACGCGCGATCGATCAGGGGCTTGTCGATGTTGTCTGCCAGCGCGCGGTATTCGGGCACCGTCAGGCCGCGTGCGAAGCCGTTGGGATCGAAGGTCGGCGTGCTGACGAAGGCGAGGACGTCCCCGTTGCGGGGATCGATCGCGACGACTGCCGCCCGCTGCGTGCCGAGCGCAGCCTCGGCCACCTGCTGCAGCTTGTGGTCGATCGTGAGGTAGAGGTCGTCGCCCGCAATCGGCTCCTTGCGTTGCAGGGTCGGCGCCTTGATGCCGACACGGTCGACGCGACGACCCTGCGCATTGACCAGGAGCTGCTGGTAGCCGGTCTCGCCATGCAGCAGCTCCTCGTAATTGCGTTCGATGCCGAGCTTGCCGATCAATGTCGTACCGGCGTACTTGGAGACGTCGATGCGTTGCTGGTCCTGTTCGCTGATCGCGGCGACGTAGCCCAGCGCATGCACACCCACGCCTGCATGCGGGTAGAGCCGTGTCAGCCGCGGACGGATCTCGACGCCGGGGAAGTCGGGTCGGTGCACCGCGAAGCGCGCGAGCTCTTCTTCGGACAGCTGCAGGCGGACAGGCACCGCGTCGAACGCGCGCCGCGCCATGATCGAGCGCCTGGTGCGCGCGACGTCTTCGGGCGGCAGGAGCCCGAGCGCCGCGAGCCGGGCCAGCGTGTCGTCGACGTCGGGGGTCTGCTCGCGCGTGAGTTCCAGCTGGTACGCCGGCCGATTGAGCGCGAGGGGTTCGCCGGCGCGATCGAGGAGGAGTCCGCGCGGGGGCGGGATCGGCTCGATGCGGATGCGGTTGCCCTGCGACAGTTCGCTGAAATAGTCGTGCTTGAACACCTGCAGGTACAGGAGCCGGGCGAACAGCAGGCCGAGCAACACCAGGATGACGAATGAGGCGGCGACGACGCGCCGGCCGAACATGCGCTGTTCGGCGTAATGATCCTTGAGCCGGGAGTTGCGGGCCATCGCGCTCCCGCGGTCAGGAAGAGCGGCGCGTGAGCGAGTCGCCCAGCGCAACCACCAGCGGCCAGAGCAATGCGCCCGACAGCACCGGCAGCCAGCGCACCCACCCGGTGAACCCGTGACCGGTGAGACCGTCGATCCAGAACATCAGGAAGTGGTAGAGGCCGAGCAGCAGCATGACGATCACCGCCTGCTGCACGATCGGGAACATGCGCATGCGCAGCTGCAGCTTGTGCGTGAGGTAACCCACGACCAGGAAGCCGAGCGCGTGCTGCCCGAGCACCATCCCGCGCAACACGTCGAGGAAAAGTCCCGACAGCCAGGCGTAGCCGAGCCCCGCGATGCGCGGGCTGGTGAGAACGAAGTAGATCATCGCGAGCAGTGCGAGGTCGGGCCGGACGGGATC
Organism: Steroidobacteraceae bacterium; assembly: GCA_049687855.1. Classification (GTDB taxonomy): domain Bacteria; phylum Pseudomonadota; class Gammaproteobacteria; order Steroidobacterales; family Steroidobacteraceae; genus RPQJ01. Next base: position 7,019 of record JBAVJR010000477.1, read on the forward strand.
GAGCCAGCCCGGCAGCGGCACGATCGCCAGCACGAGGCCGGCAGCCATGCTGAGCCAGTAGAGCAGCCGGCGGGCCAACATGCTCATCGGTCTCATTGCCCACCTGCCGGCGCCGTTGGCGTGGCTGTTGCGGCACCCGTTGCAGCGGGGGCGGCTTCGACCCGCGCCTTGAACCAGACCAGCAGCACTTCGCGTGCCTGGTCGAGCCTGGCCGTGGGTTTGGCTTCGACGAGCGCGAACATGCTGCCGGCGCGCTTGACCGTCGATACCTGCGCCACCGGGTAGCCCGGCGGGAACACGCCGCCCATCCCGGTGGAGAGCAGCAGGTCGCCCGGCTGCAGGTCGGCTTCGACGGTGACGAACGGCAGCGACAGCTTGTTCTGGTCGCCGGTGCCGACGGCAATCGTGCGTATGCCGCTGCGGTTGGACTGCACCGGGATCGCATGCTCGGCGTCGCTGATCAGGATGACCTCGGCCGTGGCTGCGTTGACCTTCGATACCTGGCCGAAGATGCCGTCGCCGTCGAGCACGGCCTGGTCCTTGAACACGCCATCGGCCGCGCCCTTGTCGAGCAGCACGCGGTGCCGGAAAGGGTCGAGGTCGACGTTGAGGATCGACGCTACCAGCACTTTCTCGGCGATGCCCGCGGTGTTCGCCCGCATTTCGCGCAGGCGCCGGTTTTCTTCCTCCAGCACCGCGAACCGCTGCAGTTGCAGGTTGGCCAGGCGCAGGCGGGCGGTGAGCTCGAGGTTTTCCTGCCGCAGGCGGCTGCGGTCCGCGAAGGACCCGGTGACCCAGTCCGTCGCGCGGAAGGGGAAATCGACCGCACGCTGCACCGGATAGATGACCCTGCTCAGCGATTCGCGGATGCGGTCGATCTGGTGGTAGCGCTGGTCAGCCATCATCAGCCCGACCGAGATCGCCGTCAGCGTGAGGAAATACGCGGTCAGCGGCGGTCCGCGGCCGATGATCGGGCGGGAGTCGTGGGACAGCTCGACCACGGCGGGCCGGGAGGGGTCGCGATCAGTCCAGGCCGAACAGGCCCGGACCGTGCTCGTCGATCAGCTCCAGCATCTTGCCGCCGCCGCGCGCCACGCAGGTGAGCGGGTCCTCGGCGACCACCACCGGCAGGCCCGTCTCTTCCATGAGCAGCTTGTCGATGTCACGCAGCAGCGCACCGCCGCCCGTGAGGACGATGCCGCGTTCGGCGACGTCCGAACCGAGTTCCGGCGGGGTCTGCTCGAGCGCGGCCTTGACCGCGCCGACGATGCCCTGCAGGGGTTCCTGCAGGGCCTCGAGGATTTCGTTGGAGTTGAGGGTAAAGCTGCGCGGGACGCCCTCCGAGAGGTTGCGGCCCTTGACCGAGATTTCCTTGACGTGCTGGCCGGGGTAGGCCGAGCCGATCTCGATCTTGATGCGCTCGGACGTGGCTTCGCCGATCAGGATGCCGTAGTTGCGGCGCACGTAGTTGATGATGGCTTCGTCGAAGCGGTCGCCGCCGATGCGGACCGAGGCCGCGTAGACGATGCCGTTCAGCGAAATGACCGCCACTTCGGACGTGCCGCCGCCGATGTCCAGCACCATCGAGCCGCGGGCCTCGTGCACCGGCATGCCGGCGCCGACGGCGGCCGCCATGGGTTCTTCGATCAGGCGCACCCAGCGGGCGCCCGCACCCTCGGCGGATTCCTGGATCGCCCGTCGCTCGACCTGCGTCGAGCCATAAGGCACGCACACCAGCACTCGCGGGC
>JBAVJR010000478.1:0-5458 GCA_049687855.1 Steroidobacteraceae bacterium
TGAACAGGATCTGCGGGTCGAACACCATGATCATGTAGACGCCCGCGAACATCTTGAACATCTCCTCGTTCAACAGGAAGTTGATCGACGAGATCGACTGCGGGTCGGTGCCCGTGAAGTCGAAGATGCACTTGTCCCCTTCGCGCCACATCGTGCACGCGATCTTGTACGGACCCATGTTGAGACCGTCGTCGCAGATGTAGTCTTCGAAGTACTGCTTCTTCTCCGGCACCGTCTGGCGGATGAGCTGGCGCATCGCGCGCTTGTTGCGCTCGAGCATGGCGTCCATCGCCGAATAGAACACGTCGTCGCCGAAGCGCGTCGAGATCTCGACGCAGCGGATGGCCGCGGTGCGCAGCGCCGCGGCGATGGCGTTGAAGTCCGAGAAGTTCCAGGTGGGCAGGCGGCAGTTGTGCAGGATCACCTTGAGCAGGTCGTCCTGCATGACCCCGGCCTTGATGATCTTGATCGGCGGGATCGAAACGCCTTCCTCGAAGATCGTGCGCGCATCGGTGGGCAGCGAGCCGGGCACCTTGCCGCCGACGTCGGTCATGTGACCGAACATCGCCGACCAGGCGATGATGCGGCCGTCCTTGAACACCGGCATCAGCATGAGCCAGTCGTTCTGGTGGCTGATCGCGCCGTTGACCGAGTACGGGTCGTTGGTCAGGAAGACATCCCCCTCCTCCACGGTGCCGTCGTAACCCTGCAGGAAGCCGTGGATGAACGAACCGAACTGGCCGACGACCATCTTGCCGTCGAGGTTGGCGATCAGCGGGAACTCGTCGTGCTGTTCGCGGATGCCGGGCGACATCGCCGTGCGGAACAGCACCGTGTCCATTTCGAAACGTGCGTTGCGCAGGGCGCTCTCGATGATGTCGATGGTGACCGAATCGACCTTCACCTTCTTCATCGGCTTCTTGTTGCGCTGGATGATCCTGGCGGGCATATGCGTATCTCCGGAAGTGTGGCGGCGGTGGTGCGGTTACTTGGCCTTGCGGGCGGCTTTCTTCCTGGCCGCCAGCCTGGCTTTCACGGGAGCCGCCTTCGGCCTCGCTGCGCCCGCCTTCGCTTTCGACGCCTTGTAGGCGTCCGGGTAGATCAGGATGTTGCCGTGGGCATCCACCTTGCCGTGGTGCTGCGGCAGGATCACCGAGGTCGAGTCCATTTCCATCACGATCGCGGGACCGGCGATGCGATTACCGGCCTTGAGCTTCGCGCGGTCGTACACCGTCGCCACGCAGTCCTTGCCGGCCATGTACGCCTGCTGCTTGCCGACGGCCGCGGCGGCCGGCGACGCGCCGCCCCGCGCGATGACCTGGCGCTTGATGTTGATGCCCTTGCCCTGCACCACGGCGCGCAAGGCGACGAACTCGTGCTCGAGCGGCAGCGCGAACGTGAACAGCCGCGTGTGCTCCTCGTCGAATGGCTGACGAATCGCGTCGAGTCCTTCCTTTTCGAGACGCTTGAGGTCCACGTCCACGGTGAGACGCAGCCCCTGGCCGTGGTAGCGCACGTCCACCTGGTAGCCGAACTCCATGTCCTTCGCTGCAACCTTCTCGCCGGCGAGCGCCTTCGCCGCGTCCGTCGCCTGCGCCTTCAGCTGCCTGGCGATGTCTTCCTTGCTGGTCTCGGAGAACTTGCGGATGTAGGTGCGCGAGGATTCGTCGCGGACCGCAGTGGTTGCGTCACCCAGCGCGCACAGCACGCCGGGGCCCGGTGGAATGATCGACGGCCAGGAGCCCAGCAGGATCGACAGCGCATTGGCATGCAACGGTCCGGCCCCACCGAACGCGATCAGCGCGTAATCGCGCGGATCGTGCCCCTGCTCGACCGAGACGAGTCGCAGCGCACCGACCATGTTCTCGTTGACGATGTTGTAGATGCCGAGCGCGGCATCCTTGGCATTCTTGCCGAGCGCCTTGCCGATCTTTTCCACCGACTGCTGCGCGAGCTTGCGGTCGAGCGCCATGTCGCCGCCCAGCTTCTGCATTGCGGGGAGATAGCCGAGCACGACGTTCGCGTCGGTCACCGTGGGTTCGGTGCCGCCCTTGCCGTATGCGGCCGGGCCGGGATCGGCGCCGGCCGACTGCGGGCCCACGCGCAGCGCGCCGGTGAGTTCAGGCACGTGAGCGATCGAGCCGCCGCCCGCGCCTACCGTGCGGATATCCACGGACGACGCGCGCACCGTGACGTCGCCCACCGTGGTCTCACGCCGCAGCCGCGGCTGGCCGTTCATGATCAGCGCGACGTCGGTCGACGTGCCGCCCACGTCCACCGTAAGCAGGTTCGGAAAGCCCGCCTGGACCGCACCCCACAGGGCGCCGGTCACGCCGCCCGCCGGTCCGGACATCAGCAGGTTGACCGGGAAATCCTCGGCCGACTTCGCCGAGGCGAGGCCGCCGTCGGAACGCAGGATGTGCAGCTTCACGCTCCTGGTCGTGGCGCTGAGCTTGGTCTTCAGGTTGTGCACGTATTTCTGCACGCGCGGACGCACGTACGAGTTGGCGACCGTGGTGACGGTGCGCTCGTACTCCTGCATCTCGGGCACGACCTCCGACGACAGCGACACCGGGATGCCCGGCAGGACTTCCTGCGCGATTTCCTTGATGCGGCGCTCGTGCGTGTCGTTGGCGAACGCGTTGATCAGCGAGACCGTGAGCGCCTCGATGTTCCTGGCGCCGAGGGCGCGCAGGTCGTCGCGCAGCTTCGCTTCGTTCAGCGCAGCGACGACGTCGCCCTTGGAGCCGATGCGCTCGTCGGCTTCGATCGTCAGCGCGAGCGGCGCCATCGGCAGCGACTTGTTGTAGATGACCCAGCCGCCGAGGCCGCCCGGCACGTAGCTGCGCGCGATCTGCAGCACCTGCCGGTAGCCCCTGGTGGTGACGAGGCCAACGCGCGCACCGGTGCCGGTGAGCACCGTGTTGGTCGCGACGGTCGTGCCGTGCATGACGTGGTCGATCGCTTCGGCGGAGATCGCCGCGAGCCCGCAGACGCGCTCGATGCCGCGCAGCACCCCCTCCGACTGGTCGTGCGGTGTCGAGGACACCTTGGCCTTCCACGTCTGACCCGTCTTTTCGTTCACCAGCAGCAGGTCGGTGAAAGTCCCGCCCACGTCGACGCCGAGTCGGTAAGTCATGCAGTCACCCTGTTGTGTTCGTGTTCGTCAGGCCGCCGCGGTCGCCGGCCGCGGAAATCCGCCCGCCTTCACCAGCATGCCGGGCACGCTGCGCCCGAGCTGCTCCTGCAGCCACTTGCCGGTCTCGATCGCGGCATCGAGCGAAACGCCGGTCGTGTAACCGGCGCGATGCAGCTGGTAAAGCAGGTCTTCGGTCGCGATGTTGCCCGTGGCTGCCGGCGCGAAGGGACAGCCACCGATCCCGCCGAGGCTGGCGTCGAGCGTGCGCACGCCCGCCTGCAACGCGGCGAACGCGTTGGCAAAGCCGGTGTTGCGGGTGTTGTGGAAGTGGCAACGCAGCGGAATGCCGGGCACTGCCTCGCGCACCCGCGAGACGATCTCGGTGACCTGCGTGGGGACGCCGACGCCGATGGTGTCGGCCAGCGCAATCTCGAATGGCCTTGCCTCGGCGACGCGCCTGGCGACTTCGACGACTCGCGCCACCGCGATTTCACCCTCGAAGGGACAACCGAACGCGGCCGAGACCGTCACCTGGGCACGGACGCCCGCCTGTTCCGCCGCACGCGCGATGTCGAGCCAGGCCGCGATGGATTCGTCGGTCGACACCCCCTGGTTGCGGCGATTGAACGTGTCGCTCGCGACCACCGCCATGCCGATCTCGTTGCACCCGGCCGCGACCGCCCGCTCGTAACCCTTGCGGTTCAGCACGAGGCCGATGAAGTGGGCGCCCGAGGGAGGCGCACCAAGTGCCTGCAGCACTGCTTCGGCGTCAGCCATCTGCGGCACTTTCTTCGGGTTGACGAAACTCGCAACCTCGACGCGGCGCAGCCCGGCCGCGAGCGCACGACGAATGAACTCGATCTTGGCCGCCGTCGGGAAGACCCCGGGCTCGCTCTGCAACCCATCGCGGGGACCGACTTCGACGACGTCGACGTGCGTGCTCATGGCGGGCTTCCGGTCGCGGCTAAAACATATCTAATGTATATTAATATAACATTTGATCCGGGCGTGCACGGCCAAGGTTAAGAACCATGCCCAGCGAATACAAGGCGATCCCCAAGGTGGCCCCGATGGTGACTCCATGACTGGTCCAGCCCCAGGCCCGCTCGCCGGGCTGCGCGTGATCGAACTCGGCACCCTGCTCGCCGGGCCCTTCTGCGGCCAGTTGCTCGGCGACTTCGGCGCCGAAGTGATCAAGGTCGAACCGCCGGGCCAGGGCGACCCGATGCGGGTCTGGGGTCGCGAGAAGGCGCACGGCAAGTCACTGTGGTGGCCCGTCGTGGCCCGCAACAAGAAGGCGATCACGCTCGACCTGCGCCAGCCCGAAGGCCAGGAGATCCTGAAGTCGCTGGTGGCGGAATCGGACTTCCTGCTCGAGAACTTCCGCCCCGGCACCATGGAGAAATGGGGCCTCGGCTGGCCGGAGCTCTCGGCCATCAACCCGAAGCTGATCATGATCCGCGTGTCCGGCTTCGGCCAGACCGGGCCGTATTCGCGCCAGGCCGGCTTCGGCGCCATTGGCGAGGCAATGGGCGGCCTGCGCTACGTGGTCGGCGACCCCACTACACCCCCGTCCCGCATGGGTATCTCGATCGGCGACTCGCTCGCCGCGACTTTCGCCTGCATCGGCGCGCTCACGGCGCTGCACCACCGGCACATGACGGGCCGCGGCCAGGTCGTCGATTCGGCGATCTACGAGGCCGTGCTGAACATGATGGAGTCGCTGGTCACCGAATATGACAAGGCCGGCTTCATCCGCGAGCGCACCGGCGCGATCCTGCCGAACGTGGCGCCCTCCAACGTCTACAAGACGCAGGACGGGCTGGTCCTGATCGCCGCCAACCAGGACACGGTCTTTGCGCGCCTTGCCGCCGCCATGGGACAGCCGGGTCTCGCGACCGAGCCGCGGTATGCCACGCACAGCGCCCGCGGCGCCAACCAGCGGGAGCTCGACGCGCTGGTCGAAGCCTGGACGCAGCGGTTCACCACGCACGACGTCCTGGCGCTAATGGACGAGCACGGCGTCCCCGCCGGCCTGATCTACCGCGCCCCCGAGATGCTCGACGACCCGCACTTCAAGGCCCGCGAGGCCATCGTCACCGTGCCGCACCCGGACTTCGGCGACCTGCGCATGCAGAACGTCGCGCCAAAGCTGTCGGAAACGCCGGGCAGCGTGCGCTCCCCGAGTCCCGACCTTGGGCAGCATAATGACGAGGTGTTCCTGCAGCTGCTCGGGTTGGCAGCCGAACGCTATGCAGACCTGAAGTCCCGCAAGGTGATCTAACCCCCGATGGCCAGCCTCGACGAAAACTACGCTGG
>JBAVJR010000479.1:0-1641 GCA_049687855.1 Steroidobacteraceae bacterium
CTCTTCAGGCACGAGCACGGCCCGCGCCACCATGTTGGCGTAGTGCACGCTGCGCGTCAGCGTGGCCACCGTCGCCCCGCGTTCGTCGAGCACATCGGCGTCGAAGCGGTTGTCGCCGTCGCTGAGCGGCAGGCCGCGCCAGACGCTGACGGATACAGTCTTGGCGGCGTTGGTCTCGATACCGTCGAAGTTCAACGGGTGCACCGGCTGGCCCTTGTACTTCAGTACGACCGTCTGATTGGGCCCGTGCTTGATCGCGATGCGCTGTGTCGGCGCGCGCGGACTATGGTCCGGCGCGGGGAACAGCCACGCGGTACCGGGCGCCTGGTTGCTCAGCCAATCGATGTTGGCGCCGGCGGCTTCGGGGTCGTCGGGGATCGCGCGGCGCTTCATCCGGGCCTGCTGGTAAGCCGCATCGGCATCATGTGCTGCGCCGGGGCCGGTCACCGTGATCGACTTGCGGCTGCTGTCGTCCTCGGTGCGCATCGTCGGATCGCTGCACGACAGTCTGCTCTCGACCATGGGCGTACGCACGCCAGGCTGGCTTGGCGTGGCAAAATTCGCCACCGCCTTGCTCACGAGACCGTCCGACGGACAGGCCATGGGTTCAATGGTTGGCGCCTCTTCGTTGACGACGGTGACCTCGACCCGGCGGTTGCGAGCCATTCCGGCCGGCGTGTCGTTGCTCGCCAGCGGTTCGCGCGCACCCTTGCCAGCAGTGCTGACCTGGTCGGGAGACAGGCCTAGACCCTCCGCGAGGGCCTGTGCTGCGGTCCGTGCGCGTGCCTGCGACAGCGCGTCGTTGTCGCGGAAGACTTTGCGGTAGCCCGGGGCGATGGGCTGGCTGTCGGTGTGACCTACCACCTCGATGCGCTTGATGCTGGTGTCGTGCAGTTGCGTAATGAGCCTGTCCGCCTCGGCAACGGCTTCCGGTTTCAGACTGGCCTTGCCTGAATCGAACTGCGCACGCAGTGTGTGTTCCTTGAGGCCGCCGCCCTTGACCGCACCCGCCGCGCGCCCTTTGAACTCGATCACGCGCCGCCAATTGACGCCGGGATCGCCGAGACGGAACGTGGCGAATCCGTCGGCGATCTGCGGATCGACGCCGTCGATGCCGTCGATGCGTGTGCTGCCGGGGCTGTAGCTCACGCCGTCCGGCAACCGCACGGTCGCGAGCAAGTCCTCGGTCCACACCTGGCCGCCGTCCAGCTCCACGAGGAAATCGAGAAAGCCGCCGGCTCGTTCATTGACGAGCGTGGCCTGCAGCCGTATGCCGACCTGGCCAGCCCGGCGCCGCACATAGAAGTCTGTTCGCCACAGACTGCCGCCCTGCGCTTCTACGAACTGCGAGAACGAACGTCCGGCGAAGCGGCTGTTCTGGATGCAGGGGATCGCTTCGAGCTCCGGCGGCAGGCTGTCGAGATCGAGCTGCACGACGTGGGTGCCGGGCCGCACACCTTCGAAATGGAACTGGCCATCCTCATCGGTCGGCACATAGGTGCCGTCGTCGAGCAGCACGCGCACGTCGGGCACGCCTGCCAAGTCCTGCCACGGAGTGCCGCACTCGCCCTCGACCACGCGGCCGATGATGGTGAACTGAGAGGTGAAGAACGGATCGCGGATGCGTACCGTGGTCCGCGC
>JBAVJR010000480.1:0-9986 GCA_049687855.1 Steroidobacteraceae bacterium
ACCAGGTCGTGTCGCTGGGCGGCGAATTCGTCAAGGTCGACTACGAGGAAGAAGGTTCCGGCGGTGGCGGCTACGCCAAGGTGATGAGCGAAGGCTTCCAGCAGGCCCAGCGCGAGATGTACGCGAAGCAGGCCAGGGACGCGGACATCATCATCACCACCGCGCTGATTCCCGGCAAGCCGGCGCCCAAGCTCATCACCGCCGAGATGGTGATGAGCATGAAGCCGGGCAGCGTCATCGTCGACATGGCGGGCGAGCAGGGCGGCAACTGCGAGCTCACCGTCCCCGGCGAGGCCGTGGTCCGGCACGGTGTCACCATCATCGGCTACACCGATCTGGTCAGCCGCCTGGCCAGGCAGGCCTCGACCCTGTACTCGACTAACCTGCTGCGCGTGACCGAGGAGCTGTGCAAGACGAAGGACGGCACCCTCAACGTCAACATGGACGACGATGCCATTCGCGGCCTGACCGTCATCAAGGAGGGCAGCGTCACGTGGCCGCCACCGGCGCCCAAGTTACCGGCCGCGCCGGCGCAGGCCAAACCAGCCGCCGCCGCTGCGACGCCCGCGAAGAAGTCCGGCCATGGCCATGGCGCGGGTGAACCCGCCTCGGCCAGGAGCCTCGCGATCATCTTCGGCGCAGGCGCCCTGCTGTTCTGGCTGGTCGGGGCGTTCGCACCGGCTTCGTTCCTCGCCCACTTCACGGTGTTCATCCTCGCCTGCTTCATCGGCTACATGGTGGTGTGGAACGTCACGCCCGCGCTGCACACGCCGCTCATGAGCGTGACGAATGCGATCTCCAGCATCATCGCGATCGGTGCACTGGTGCAGGTGGCGCCGCCGCTCGTTGCAGGGACGGAGGGGCGGCCCGACACGCTGATCCTCGGTCTCGCGGTCGTTGCGCTCACGCTCACCGCCGTCAACATGTTCGGCGGCTTCGCCGTCACGCGTCGCATGCTCGCGATGTTCCGCAAGTAAGGAGCCGCAGGCATGACTGCAAACATCGCAACTATGGCCTACATCGCCGCCATCATCCTGTTCATCCTGAGCCTGGGCGGCCTCTCCAACCCGGAGTCATCGCGGCGCGGCAACCTGTACGGCATGGTCGGCATGGCGATCGCCGTGCTCGCGACGGTGTTCGGCCCGCGCGTCACGCTCGAGGGCATCCCGTACATCGTCGGCGCGCTGGTCGTGGGCGGATCGATCGGCTTGTACGCTGCCAGGAAAGTGCAGATGACGCAGATGCCGGAGCTGGTCGCGCTGATGCACAGCCTCGTCGGCCTTGCGGCGTGCCTGGTCGGCTATGCGAGCTACGTCGACACGTCGATCGTCTTCGCGGGCGCCGAGAAGGCGATCCACGAAGTCGAGATCTACATCGGCATCCTCATCGGCGCCGTGACGTTCTCGGGCTCGCTGATCGCGTTCGGCAAGCTGAACGGCAAGATCGGCGGCAAGCCGATGCTGCTGCCGGCTCGTCACTGGCTCAATCTCGCCGGCCTGCTCGGCGTGATCTTCTTCGGCGTCCAGTTCGTGAATGCGCATGACATCAGCGCGGGCATGATGCCGCTCGTCGTGATGACGGTGATCGCGCTGCTGTTCGGCATCCACATGGTGATGGCGATCGGCGGCGCCGACATGCCGGTCGTGGTCTCGATGCTCAACAGCTACTCGGGCTGGGCCGCCGCCGCGACAGGGTTCATGCTCGCGAACGACCTGCTGATCGTGACCGGCGCGCTCGTCGGTTCGTCGGGCGCGATCCTGTCGTACATCATGTGCCGCGCGATGAACCGCAACTTCATCAGCGTCATTGCCGGCGGCTTCGGCACGGGCGGTGGCACGGCACCGGCCGCCGCGGGCGCGGGTGCAGAGCCGGCGGGCGAAGTGACGGCCATCAGCGCGGTCGAAACGGCAGAGCTGCTGCGCAATTCGAAGAGCGTGATCATCGTGCCGGGCTACGGCATGGCCGTCGCGCAGGCGCAGCACACCGTGTACGAGATCACGAAGTTCCTGCGCGAGAAGGGCGTCAACGTGCGCTTCGGCATTCACCCGGTCGCGGGGCGCATGCCAGGCCACATGAACGTGCTGCTGGCCGAGGCGAAGGTGCCTTACGACATCGTCATGGAGATGGACGAACTCAACGACGACTTCCCGGGCACCGACGTCTCGATGGTCATAGGCGCCAACGACATCGTGAACCCGGCAGCCGAGGAAGACCCGTCGAGTCCGATCGCGGGCATGCCGGTGCTGCAGGTCTGGAAGGCGAAGACGTCGATCGTGATGAAGCGTTCGATGGCATCGGGCTACGCCGGCGTCGACAATCCGCTGTTCTACAAGGAGAACAACCGGATGCTGTTCGGCGACGCGAAGAAGATGCTCGACGAGGTGCTGGTCGCGTTGAAGAGCTGAGGTCGTTCCCCGGCGCGGCTGGGAGATATTCGCCGATCACTCGCAGCGGAGCGGCGATCGCAGGGCGGTGCCGCGTCAGCCGTCGTCGTGCTTGCGCTTCTTCGCCTTCTCGCGAATCTTCTCACGCTGTTCCGGCGTCGCGTCCTGCCAGCGTTCCTTCATCTTCTGCCGTTGCTCGGGCGTCATGTCCTGCCAGCGTTCGCGCAGTTGCTCACGCTGCTCGGGCGGCAACGACTGGTACTTGTGGAAGCCCTCGCGCAGCCGCTGCTGGTCTTCCGGCGGCAGTTCGCGGAACTGCTCGTAACGCTGGCGCGCCTTCTGCCGCTCCTCCGGCGGCAGGCTGCGCCACTGCTGGAACCGCTGTTGCGCCTGCTGCTGCTGTTCCGGCGTCATCTGCTGCCAGCGCTCGGCGCCCCGCGCGATGGCCTGCTGTCGCTCCGGCGGCAACTGATGCCAGCGCTCGCGATACGGTGCGAGCACGCGCTGCTGCTCCGGGGCCAGTTGCGACCAGGGCACGCCGGCTGCCGGCGGCGCAGCCCTGGCAGGCGCTGCAGTCGACGCGTTCGCCGCAGGGCTGGCGACTGGCGCCAGGCACAACAGGCACGCGGACACGAGCAGTGCCGTCATCATTCGGGTGTTCGTCATGTTCATGGCTTGCGCTCCATCGTCGCGGGCGATGGCACGGCACCGCGCTTTTCAATCGTCGTCCGGTTCGGCTGCCTGGAGTCCATGCCGCCGGCAGCAGGTGCGGACGCGGTGACGGCCGCGTTCGCCACCACCCAGTCGGCGTCATCCGCTTCCCAGCTGCCGAGGTATTCGAGGAAGTCTTCGGGCAACGGCGGCGCGTCCGCCGCGGCCGCGACCCCGCCTGCGGCCATCGCCACGAACAACAGGGTGCGCTTCGATCGCGCGTGGGTGCGGCGCCGCGTCGGCATCTCAGCCCACCCCGTCTTCGTCGGCGGTTTCGACCTGGACCCAGGCATAGAACTCCAGGTCGGCCTCCGTCACCAGCTCCAGGTCTTCGCCGGCGGCGAGCAGTTCGAGCGGATCCTGCTCTGCGTCGGCGCCCGCAGCTGTCGCAGCGACCTGCACGGGCATCCCCGTGTCCGTCGGCGGGTTCAGCAGCAACACCGCGGCCAGCACGCTGGCAGCAAGTGCGCCGGCGGGCGCCCACACCGTCCAGCGCCAACCGGTGCGGTTGCGTCCCGTGGCCGCGGCGAGTGCCTGTTGCCGCGACCGGTTCAGACGCGAGAGCGTGGCTGCATCGAGTTCGTCGACGCCGGCCTTGAACAGATTCCGCGCATGCCGCTCCAGCTCGGCATCGTCACGGTCGTGGGGTTGCTCTCTCATGTCCGTACCTCGGCAAGTTCAACGCGCAGCGCCTGCAGCGCGCGGAAATAGTGTGTCTTCACGCTGCCTTCGCTGCAGTCCATCGCGGCGGCAGTCGCTGCCACGTCGAGACCCTCCAGGCAGCGCAGCGAGAACGCCTCGAACTGCCGTGGCGGCAGCCGGCGCAGGGCGCGGTCGAGGGTCCGCATCGCTTCGTCCGTGGCGACCTGCTCCAGCGGCTCGGGCGCGGAATCCGCTACCTGTTCGAGCGGATCCTCGCCAGCCTCCTGTTCGTGCCGCGAAGCGCCCGGCAGCCAGCCGAAGAATCGCCGCCGCACGCCGTGGCGCCGCTGCAGGTCCCGGATGCCGTTGTAGAGGATCCGGAAGAACAGCGGTTTCCATTCCTCGACGGACCGCGACCCATAGCTCTGCGCCAGGCGCAGCATTGCGACCTGGACGACGTCGTGCGCATCCTCGCTGTCGCGGAGTGCGCACTGTGCGATCCGGAAAGCGCGTCGCTCGACCCCGGCCAGGAACCGGTCAAGCTCGCGTACCTGCGCTGCGTCCAGTCGATCCTCCCCGTGGTCACGGGATACGTTGCATGCCCGGCGGCCGGCGCATGCTTCGAGACTAGCAAAGCCCCGCATGCCGTAGACTCGCTTTCCCCGCGATTCCATCATCCTCCTGCGGAAACAACGCCTTGCAGAGCAAACGGTTGACGTGGCGCACCGCAAGAAGATGTGCACCTCTCCGGCGCGGCTGCCGACGGGCGGTCGCGCCGAGTCAACCGGTTGCGGGGCAAGGCTACGAAAAACTGCGGCATCCTTGCGCAAGTAACTGAATTATCTTGTTTTATCTTCGCAGCGTCGATTTTGTGGTCAGTTCGTAAAACTCCTCGGCAGATTCGGCACTTGGGCGACATTCACGCAAGTCATCCACAGAGTTGTCCACAGGGTCTGTGGACAACTGCCCGGGACTGCGGCCGATGACCGGCCCGATCCTGGGCGTGGCGATCGACGCCCCGCTGCGCCGGCTGTTCGACTACCGGGCGCCGCCGTCCGTGGCGCCCGAAAAACTGCAACCGGGCCAACGGGTTTGGGTGCCATTCGGGCGGCGCAAGGCGGTCGGCGTGATCGTCGAACTGCGCGATCGCTCGGACGTCCCGGAGGCTCGCTTGAAGAGCGCGCTTGCGCTCATCGACGACGAGCCGGTGCTCGACGCAGTCCTGCTCGACCTGCTGCGCTGGTCCGCGGACTACTACCGCCACCCGCCCGGCGAGGTCATCGCGGCCGCGCTGCCCGTTGCCCTGCGCAACGGCACGGACGCCGTGGCCACCGCCGAGCGCTGGACGCTCAGCGCCGCCGCCCGAACCGGGGAGGTCGAGCCCATCGGCACGCGCGCCACCAAGCTGCGCGAGCTCGCCGACTACCTGGCAGCGCACGGCCCCGCCGGTGCGGCGGAACTCGGCGCGCTGTCGAATCGCTGGCGCGACCACGTGCGCGAACTCGAAAAGCGCGGCTGGGTGCTCCGCGTGCGCGAAGACGTCCTCGCGACCGGCAACATGACGAACACCGTCGCGCGCGAACTGGGCCCCGAACTGACGCCCGAACAGGATGCGGCGGTCGGCGCGATCGTCGCGGCGCACGGGCGCTATGCACCGTTCGTGCTGCACGGCGTGACCGGCAGCGGCAAGACCGAGGTTTACCTGCGCGCGATTGCCGACGTGGTCGCGCGCGGCGAACAGGCACTGGTGCTGGTGCCGGAAATCTCGCTGACTCCGCAACTCGTTGCGCGCTTCGCGGCACGGTTTCCGGGGCCGCTCGCGGTGCTGCATTCGGGACTCACCGACACCGATCGCCTGCAGGCCTGGCGCGCAGCCCGCGCGGGTTCGGCGCCAGTGGTGATCGGTACCCGCTCGGCCGTCTTCGCGCCGCTCGCGCGCGCCGGCTTGATCGTGATCGACGAAGAGCATGACGCGTCGTACAAGCAGCAGGAGGGCTTCCGCTACTCCGCGCGCGACCTGGCGCTGGCCCGGGCGCAGCGTCACGGCATCCCCGTTGTGCTTGGCTCGGCGACGCCATCGCTCGAAAGCCTCGAGCGCATTCGTGCCGGGCGCGCGCAACGCCTCGACCTCCCCAATCGCACGGCAGGGGCCAAACCCCCGAGCCTGCACCTGATCGATCTGCGCGCTCATGCCGACACGCAAGGGTTTGCTACACCGACGCTGCTGACGATCCGTCGCCACCTCGACGCGGGGGGCCAGGTGCTGATCTATCTGAACCGCCGTGGCTACGCACCGACGCTGTTCTGCCCCGGCTGCGGCTGGGTCGCACCGTGTCCACGCTGCGATGCGCGCCTCACCGTGCATCAGCGCGAACGTTCGCTCGATTGCCATCACTGCGGCACGCGCCGGCCGATCCCTGAGGTCTGCCCCGATTGCGGCGAAGCGGTCAAGCCCGTGGGACAGGGCACGGAGCGCATCGAAGAAACGCTGGCCGATCTTCTTCCCGAATTCGCGCTGGCCCGCATCGACCGTGATGCCGTGCGCAAGCGCGGCTCGCTCGAGGAAACCATCGGGCGCGTTCACAGCGGCGAGGTGCGCCTGCTGGTCGGTACGCAGATGCTGACCAAGGGCCACCACTTTCCGCTGGTCACGCTGGTGGTCGTGCTGAACGCGGACCAGGGCTTGTTTGGCACGGACTTCCGCGCGGCCGAACGACTGGCGCAGACGATCGTGCAGGTGTCAGGGCGTGCCGGACGCGCAGAGAAGCCCGGCGAAGTGCTGATCCAGACGGAATACCCGGAGCACCCCTTGCTGCAGCAACTGGTGCATGGCGGCTATGACGCATTCGCGGCGGCCGCGCTCGTCGAGCGCGAGCAGGCGCATTGGCCGCCGTTCGCCCGTGTCGCGGTATTGCGTGCCGAAGCGCCGGGACGGGAAGCCCCGCTCGCCTTCCTCGATCACGCGAAAGAGCTCGTCGTGGCGTGCGCCGTGCCAGGCGTCGAAGTGCTCGGCCCGGCCGCTGCGCCAATGGAGCGCCGCGCCGGCCATTACCGTGCGCAGCTGATGCTGCATGCGGCGACGCATTCGCCGTTGCAGCGGTTGCTGGCGCGCTGGGTACCGTTGCTCGAGGAAGCACCCGACGCACGCAAGGTGCGCTGGGCGCTCGATGTCGATCCGCTGGAACTGTTCTAGCGTGCGGTGACAGGAACAACCCGGTTCCGACAGCAAGAGAGCGCTCCCATGGGCGGAGCGCTCTCGTGTTCGACCGGCCCGGAATCCGGGCCCTGCTCAGTTTGCGGGTGGCGCTGCGAAGTCGACCGTCGCGGTCTGGTTCATCATGACGTCGACGGTCGTTCCGTTGACCGGAGTGAAATTCACGGTTTCGCCGGTCGCGGGCGGCGTCGGTGCAACGTCGGCGTCGATCGTCGAATCGTCGGCGTCGCAGGTATAGGCGACGACGTACCGGCCGACCGGCACGAAGCCGATCGTGTACCTGAAGGTGTCCGCGCTCACCAGCGCGCTCGTGATCGGATCCGCGCCATCGGTTGCGTCACCGTCGACGTCGTCCGGCACGATCGGCGCCGGATCATTCGACGGGTACGGCCCGAACAGGTAGACGCTGCCGGGCTTGGCCGTCGAGGCCACACAGCTCGGCGCGGACAGCAGGCTCGAATCAATCGTGCCGCTGATCGCACCCACCTGCAGGTTGTCGACCAGGCGCAGCGCAGGCTTCAACAGGTAGACCTGGCCATTGCAGGCGTCGGCGTCGGCGCGCTGGCCCGGAGGCTGCACGACCGATTTGCGCAGGTCGAAGTCGATCGTGAAATCGGTGACTGTGCCGACGCCCACGGTGAACCCGCGAACCAGCTTCAGGCCGGTTTCGGCGCCGCTCGGGATGCGCATTTCGCATTCCTGGCCACCGATGGTGACGTAGGAGTCACGCACGGCGGGGTCGACGTCGACCTTGAGGCGCATCCACTCGTACTCGCCGGCCGGGACCGACTCGCCGTCCAGCAGCATGGCGCGCGTCGTGCCCTGCAGGGCCAGCACGTCCAGCGTCTTCGGGGCAGGGAAATCGCGCGAGAACGCCGCGCCACCCGCGGGCTTCAGCTCCACGCCCGTGAACTGGACGACGACCGCATCGGCCTGGTCGACCGGAGCGTCGGTAAGCCCTAAGCGCAGGGTGCCCGTCCCGGACTGCATGCCGTCGCCACCACCACAGGCTGCGAGCGCGGCAATGGCCACGGTCCCCAGGACAAACGCAGCGGCCCGGAATCTGGAATCAGTCATGGAAAGTCCCTCTCTGCCGCGCGAAGCGATGGGAGAACGCTAGCCAAAACGGCAAAATGCCGTCGTGCGTACTTCACACTTTGACCTCGCTTCGGCTCCCGGAATTCCCTAGACTCCCGGCAGCCTCCGCTCGCTGACGGCAACACCTTGAAATACCTGATAGAAAAGCTCGTGCAGGACGCTCTGGGCGCCCTGCCGGAAGAACTGCGTCCGACCGGCTCCGCCGCTGGCATCGCGGTCGAGCGCACGCGCGACCCGACCCACGGCGACTTCGCGACCAACGTCGCGCTGCAACTTGCCAAGGCGGCGAAACGCAAGCCGCGCGATCTCGCGCAGGCGATCGTCGCGGCACTGCCGGTCAACGCACTCGTGTCCCGCGTCGAGATCGCCGGACCCGGCTTCATCAATTTCTTTCTCGCGCCCGCCGCTTACCAGGCCGAGTTGTTGCGCGTGATCGACGGCGGACGCAGCTATGGCCGCTCGTCGCTCGGCGGCGGCAGGAAAGTCATGGTCGAGTTCGTCTCGGCGAACCCGACCGGGCCCCTGCACGTCGGCCACGGCCGGCACGCGGCTTTCGGCGCGTCGCTCGCGAACCTGCTCGACGCTGCCGGCTTCGACGTGTTCCGCGAGTACTACATCAACGACGCCGGCCGGCAGATGGAGATCCTCGCCGCAAGCGTCTGGCTGCGTTACCTCGAGAGTTTCGGCGAGCAGTTCCCGTTCCCGTCGAACGGCTATCGCGGCGATTACCTCCGCCCGATTGCCAACAAGCTGATCGAACGCGCCGGGCGCTCGCTGCACCAGCCGGCTGGCGTCGTGTTCGCGGACTTGCCGCCCGATGCACCCGCGGGCGACCAGGACACGTATATCGATGCCGTCATCGAGCGCGCGAAGTCGCTGCTCGGCGCGGCGGGCTTCCGCCAGGCGTTCGACCTCGCGCTCACCGACATCCTCGCCGACATTCGCGACGATCTCGAGGAATTCGGCGTCCGTTTCGACAGCTGGTTCAGCGAGCGCAGCCTCGAAGACGGCGGCGCCATCGACCACGCGCTCGACTTGCTGCGCAGGAACGGCGTCGTCTACCAGAAAGACGGCGCGGAGTGGTTTCGCGCGACCGACTTCGGCGACGAGAAGGACCGCGTCGTCGTGCGTGAGAACGGCATCAAGACGTACTTCGCGTCCGACATCGCTTATCACCTGAACAAGCGTGAGCGCGGCTTCGACCAGCTGGTCGACGTGCTCGGCTCCGATCATCATGGCTACATCGCCCGCGTCCGCGCCGGTCTCGTCGCGATGGGCCAGCCGGGCGACTGCCTCGACGTGCGGCTGATGCAGTTCGTCACGCTGTACCGCGGCGGCGAGAAAGTGCAGATGTCGACGCGCTCGGGCGAGTTCATCACCCTGCGCGAGCTGCGACGCGAAGTCGGCAACGATGCTGCACGGTTCTTCTATGTCCTGCGCAGCAACGAGCAGCACCTCGACTTCGACATGCAGCTGGCCACCTCGCGCTCGAACGAGAACCCGGTGTTCTACATCCAGTACGCGCACGCCCGCGTCTGCAGCGTGCTGCGCCAGATGCGCGAGAAGGGTCTCGAGCACGACGAGGCGCGCGGGCGCGCCAGCCTCGACCGTCTGACCGAACCGCACGAACAGGCCCTGCTGGCGACACTGAGCCGCTATCCCGAGGTGCTGGAGATGGCGGCGCAGCAGCGCGCTCCGCATGCGCTGGTGCACTACCTGCGCGAGCTCGCGACGGACTTCCACGCGTACTACAACGCGCATCAGTTCCTGGTCGAGGATGCCGCAGTGCGCGACGCGCGACTCAGCCTGGTCCGCGGCGTGCGCCAGGTGGTCTGCAGCGGCCTCGGCCTGCTCGGCGTCTCCGCGCCAGAGGCCATGTAGATGCCCCACTCGCGCACCGGCGCCCGGACACTCAACCGGGATTTCAAGGACGTACG
>JBAVJR010000481.1:0-7848 GCA_049687855.1 Steroidobacteraceae bacterium
ACGGCGACCCTTGCTCGAGCGAGAGCGAAGCGATGGTGCCAGCACAGCAGCGACCTGGCTTCAGTGCCGCTTCGCTCTTTAGCTCGAGCTGCGGCGTTCGACACGGAGCGGCGGGATAGCACCGGCCGCCTCACTCGCTCGTTAACGGCGCTCCAACGGCTCGTCGGGGCGACGAACTCACTGCTGCTGAGTTGGATCGGTTGCGTCGGCCGGAGGCTCCGGCACGTCGCCTTCATCCGCGCCCGGCTCCTCGCTTTCCTTCAGCGCCTCCTCGGCCCAGTTCTCGTCTTCCCCGGACGCCTTGTCTTCCGGCGGATTGCCATCGTAGACCGCGTACTGCCGGCGCTGCAGGTACGCGTTGCGCACGAAGGCATAGGGGTCGTACGTCTGCTGGAGCGTCTTGTCGAGCGGCAGAAACTGCGCGCGCGTGTCGATGAGGCTGAGTCCTAGCGAAAACCAGCGTTCCGATCCCGAGTCGTACCAGCGGAACGGCTGCGTGAAGTCGTCGGCGATGCGGGCCGGCGTGTCCCGCAAGGTGGCGGGCCCGAGGAAGGGGAGCATCAGGTACGGTCCCGCCGGGACCCCCCACCGGCCGAGCGTCTGTCCCGAGTCCTCGTCGTGCTTCGGCAGCGTCGTGCCGCCGGAAGCAACGTCGATCAAGCCGCCCCAGCCGAGCGTGGTGTTCAGCAGGAAGCGCCCGGTATCCTGCGCGCCCTGCTTGAACTTGCCCTGCAGGAACTGGTTCGCGATCGTCGTCGGATAACCCAGGTTCTCGAAAAAGTTACCGACGCCGGTCTGCACGACTTTCGGCGTGTAATCGCGATAGACGGTTGCCGCGGGCTTCAACGCGTAACGATCGATCGTGTCGTTGAACCTGTAGACGCCGCGATTGAATTGCTCGAACGGGTCCGGGTTCTTTTCGCGCGGCATGCCATCGGCCTGAGTCGTTGCACAGCCGCCGAGAAACGCGTTCAAGGCCAGCACGGGGAGGACAACCGCCAGCCGGGAAATCAGCGACCGGGACGCGCTGCGAGAAGTGCGGAGGAACATAGGAACCCTTTGACGGTTGCGGTGGAACGACCGGCCTGTCGTTCTCCAGGCGCGGCATTCTACCTGTTCGGGTCTCGTCGTCGCGTGCTCAGCCCGGCGAGCGCTGCCCGTCCGGCGGTTGTTTCGGCCGGTTGCGTTCCTTCGGCAGCCACTCGCGCACTTCCTTGAGCCGCGCGACGAACTTGGCACGCTGCTGTTCGGTGATGCCCGGCACCGACAGGGCGAGTTCGAGCTGGTTGATGGCCAGCATGAGGTCGCCACCCATCAAGTGGTATTCGGCCATGTAGGAGTAGGCATCGGCGACATCGCCTGCCGCGTTGGCAGCCATCGCCGTCAGCCGGATCTGCTCCTGCGTCGGCGGCACGTTGTTGAACAGGTCGAGCAGCACTTCGTGGGCCCGCTTCGCGCGACCAGCCTGCAGCAGCGCCTCGCCGTAGCGGACCGTGACGGGCACGTTGCGGGGGGCCAGTACCCGCGCGCGTTCCAGCGTCTCCAGCGCCTCTTGCGTCTTGCCCGTGGCGAGTTGTGCCTGGCCGAGCGCGGTGTGGAACGCCATCACTTCCGGGTATTGCTGGCGCAACCGGGTGAACGTGACCACTGCCGTGCCGGCTTCATTACCATAGAGCTGCGACAGGCCGCGGCCGTAGACCTGGGCGAGCGACAGGTCGGCTTCGTTGTCGCCGAGCGCCTTGTAGTAGTCGCGCGGGTCGCCGCTGCGCGAGACGAGCAGCACGCGGATGCGTTCCTTCATCAGCGCGTAGCTGAGGCTGTCCCGGTGATTGACCGGCGGATACTGCAGTGCGCGGTCTTTCGACTCGGCGATGCGATTGCTGGTGACGGGGTGGGTGCGCAGCAGCTCGGGCATGCGGTCCGGAACAAGCTGCGTACGACGGAACATCGTGTCGAAAAAGGCCGGCATGGCATTGGGATCGAAACCGGCGGACGCCAGTACCCCGATGCCGATGCGATCAGCCTCGTATTCGTTGTCGCGCGTGAAGTTGATGCCTGCCTGCGCGGCCATGTTCTGGGCGGCGGTGATCGCACCCATGGTCACGTCCGAACTGCCGCCTCCGACCGCGCCCACCAGGATTGCCGCGAGCACTGCGGCAGTCGACATCAGGTTCGCACGCGATTGCGCCTCGAGTCCACGCGCGATGTGCCGCTGCGTGACGTGCGCCACTTCGTGCGCCAGCACGCCGGCGAGTTCGCTCTCATTGCGCGTCTCGAGCATGAGGCCCGAGTGAATGCCGACGTACCCGCCCGGCAGGGCGAACGCGTTGATGGCCGGATCGCGCACGACGAAGAAATTGAAATTGCGGTTGCCATCCTGGGCGAGGCTCGACAGCCGCAGCCCCAGCGACTGGATGTATTCATGAACCTCGGGATCGTCGAGGACCATGCCGGCCTCGCGCAGGTTGCGCATGACCATTCGGCCGATCTGGCTCTCGTCCTCGAGGCTCAAGGCGGCCTGGGCCGCGGTCCCCATTTCCGGGAGCTGGTCCTGCGAGGACTTCTGGGGCTGTGCCAGGGCCGGCAGCGTGGCCAGCAGCAGGGCGAGTGCCGCCAGGCCGGGACTGCGCAGGATGGTGGTGAAACTCATGTGCTTCCTCTGACAGCGGGTCCTGTCGAGGGTTCCTCGGCAGGGCCTACAGCGTCTCGGAGGCGAAATCCGCCAGGCGCGAGCGCTCGCCGCGGGTCAGCGTGATGTGGCCGTAATGCTTCCAGCCGCGGAAGCGGTTCACGACGTAGGTGAGGCCGCAGGTCGTCTCCGAAAGGTACGGGGAATCGATCTGTGCGATGTTACCGAGGCAGACGAGCTTGGTGCCGGGGCCGGCCCGGGTCACCAGCGCCTTCATCTGCTTGGGTGTCAGGTTCTGCGCCTCGTCCAGGATCAGGTAGCGGTTCAGGAACGTGCGGCCGCGCATGAAATTGAGCGAGCGGATCTTGATGCGGTTGCGCAGCAGGTCGTTGGTGGCGGCGCGACCCCAGCTGCCGCCCTCCTGGCTTTGCGTCAGGACTTCGAGGTTGTCCATCAGCGCACCCATCCAGGGCTCCATCTTTTCCTCTTCCGTGCCAGGCAGGAAGCCGATGTCCTCGCCCAGCGGGATCGTCACGCGCGTCATGATGATCTCGGTGAAGCGATTCGTCTCGAGTGCCTGCGACAGTCCTGCGGCCAGCGTCAGCAGCGTCTTGCCCGTGCCCGCGGGGCCGAGGACGGTGACGAAGTCGATTTCCGGATCGAGCAGCAGGTTGAGCGCGAAGTTCTGCTCGCGATTGCGCGCGCTGATGCCCCAGACACCGTGGCGCTCGCTGCGGTAGTCGCGCGCCACTTCAATGACGGCAGACTCGCCTTCGATCGAGCGCACGATGCCTTCGAGGCCGTGATCGTCGGTCTGGTAGACGAATTGGTTGGGCGCCCAGTTGGCGACCAGCTTGTTGCGCACCCGGTAGAACGTGCGGCCGCCGGCTTCGTGCCAGGACTCGAGCTTGCGGCCCGCCTTGTCCCAGAAGTTGCCGGGCAGCTTTTCGACGCCGGTGTAGAGGAGGTCGGCGTCCTCGATCGTCTTGTCGCTGTAGTAGTCCTCGGCCCGTACGCCGAGGATCGCAGCCTTGATGCGCAGGTTGATGTCCTTCGACACCAGCGTGACACGCGCGTCGCGGTGTTCCTGCTGCAGCGCCAGCGTCTGCGCGAGGATCGCGTTATCGGCGCCATGGCCGGGCAGGGTGGCCGGCAGGTTGCCGTTCAACTGCCTGGTCTGGAAATACAGGCGGCCGCTCGGCGGCTTCTTGCCGCCCGGTGTGAACTTGGCTGAGGGCAGTTCGATGCCGTGATCGATCTGCAGCTTGTTCGAGTTCGCCATCAGCTCGTCGAGAAAACGGCTGACCTGGCGCACGTTGCGGGCGGATTCCGAGAGCCCCTTCTTGCCCGCGTCGAGCTCCTCGAGCACGGTCATGGGGATGAAGATGTCGTGCTCCTCGAATCGGAAGATGGCCGAGGGGTCGTGCATCATGACGTTGGTGTCGAGAACGTAGATCCTGCGCGGTTCGATCTGCTTCCGGGTCTTGGCCAAGTCGGGCTCCGCTGAAGTGGTGGGGCGGGATGGGCGCGGCGGCAGACCGCCGCGTCAGAGCGCGGCCGCGGCGGCGAGCACTTCTTCCGCGTGGCCGGGCACCTTCACCTTGCGCCACTCGCGACGCAGTACGCCCTTGGCATCGATCAGGAACGTGCTGCGTTCGACGCCCATGTACTTCCGGCCGTACATGCTCTTCTCCTTCCACACGTCGAAGAGCTGGCACACGGCCTTTTCCTCGTCGGCGAGCAGCGGGAACGTGAAGCCGTACCGCGCGATGAACTTGTCGTGCGACGCGACGCTGTCCGGCGAGACGCCGACGATTTCCGTGCCTGCTTGCCGGAATTTCGCGTGCAGGTCGCGGAACGCTTCGCCTTCCCTGGTGCAGCCCGACGTGTCGTCCTTCGGATAGAAGTACACGACGAGGTTCTTGCCGGCGGCATCGGCCAGCTTCCATTTCCCGCCCCCGCTGGCGACAGCGGAGAAGGCAGGCACCTTGCGATCGAGCATGACGGTCTGTTGAGGCATGGGTTGCGCGGCTCAGGACTTCAGGGGTTCGAGGATGGCATCGAGGTTCATGTGATCGCAGAGATCCATGAACTCTTCGCGCAGCGCGGCGATGTGGATCCGCGTCGGCACGTGGATGACCATGTACACGGAGAACATCGGGGCACCCGTGTGCGCGGCGTTGTAGGTGCGGGTGCTGATGTCACCCACGTCGATGCCGCGCGACGAGAAGAAGCCAGAGAGCGTATGCAGGACGCCCGGCTGGTCGAGGCACACGACATCGACCGTGTAGCTGACCATGTCGACCCGGGGAGGTCGCTGCTCGGTGCGGCGCACGGTGATCGTGAGGCCTGAGGCCTCACCGAGCTTGGTGAGTTCGCCTTCGAGCTTGGCCAGCGTGTGCCAGTTGCCCGCGACGAGCAGCAACATGGCGAACTCGTTGCCGAGGGCCGTCATGCGGCTTTCGAGGACGTTGCCGCCACACTCGACGACGACGCGGGTCAGGTCGTAGACCAGGCCGGTCCGGTCGTTGCCAATGGCGCAGATCGCGATCAGTTGCTTCATGGATGTCTGGACTCAGTGTATCGGCGCCGCACGGGCGCGTGTACCGCGATTTTGCCTTGCTTCGCTGCTTTCCGCTTGCGTAGCATGAGCAGTCTTCCCACCGAGGCCCCCGAAGAATGTTCAAGGGCAGCATCCCTGCGCTCGTGACGCCCATGCGCGCCGACGGGGCGGTCGACTTCCAGGCCTGGGAGCGCCTGCTTGACTTTCACGTCGCCGAGGGCACCGATGCCGTCGTCGTCGCCGGCACGACCGGGGAATCCCCGACGCTCGACCCGGCTGAGGTCGCGGAACTGGTTCGGCGCGCCAAGGCGCGTGTCGCCGGTCGCATGCCGATCATCGCGGGCAGTGGCACGAACTCCACGGCGAAGAGCATCGAGCTGTCGCGTGAGCTGGCCGCCGCCGGCGCGGATGGGCTGCTCACGGTCGTCCCGTACTACAACCGGCCCACCCAGGAAGGCCTTTACCGGCATTTCAGCGCCATTGCCGATGCGGTCGACGTGCCGGTCATCCTCTACAACGTGCCCGGTCGCACCGTGTGCGACATGCTGCCCGACACTGTCGTGCGGCTGGCCGAGCATCCCAGGATCGTGGGCATCAAGGAGGCGACGGGCGACATGTCGCGAGCCGGATCGATCCTGGGCGCGGCCAGACCAGGCTTCCTGCTGCTGAGCGGCGACGATCCGACGGCCGCCGAACTGATGAAGCGGGGCGCCCATGGCGTGATTTCGGTGACGGCAAACGTCGCACCGCGCGCGATGCACGACATGTGCGTCGCGGCGCTGGCAGGCCGGCATGCCGAGGCTGCGATACTCAATGAGAAGCTGATGCCGCTGCACCTGGCGATGTTCGTCGAGCCGAACCCGATTCCCGTCAAGTGGGCCGTAGCCCGGCTGGGGCTGATGGAGCGGGGCATTCGGCTGCCGCTGACCTGGTTATCCGAGCGTCTCGAGGAGGAGACGCTGGCCGCCATGAAGGCTACTGGCGTGGGGATCGCCTGATTTCAGTCCGGCCCCGGATCGCAGGCTACTAGCAGGGTGGGCGAGGGGCGTGTACCCTTCCGCCCCCTACGGAGAGGTGGCCGAGCGGTCGAAGGCGCTGGACTGGAATTCCAGTTACATCTTAACGGGTGTACGTGGGTTCGAATCCCACCCTCTCCGCCACAAACATCCGACAAAACGCCCCGCCATGGGCGTTTTTCGTATCGCGTCACGGTCGTCCGGGTGGTACGCAGGCAGGCCCTGGACGACGATCTGCTCATCCTCGACCGGGTGTGACAGGCGTGAGACCCAGTCCTGCGCCGGCCTCACGACGCAGGTGGCGCAGCACATGTCTCCGCCACAGATCCCGCCGATGCCTGGGACACCTGCGCTGAGCGCGGCTTGCATCAACGTCTGGCCTGGAACCGCCGTGACGCGGTGCGTGGCGCCATCGGACCCAATGAAGATGACCTGTATGTTCGATCCGGCGGACATGCCGTCAGGGTACCCGAAGGCGGCCCATCCGAGCGTGCGGAAGAAGGTGCGCCGGGGCAGAATCACTGTCCCGCTCCATCAAGACATTCCGCATGGAAACCCCCCTCACGCCGATCGATTTCCTGCGTCGCGCACGCAAGCTCCATGGCTCGCGCGAGGCCGTCGTCGATGGTGAACTGCGACTGACCTACGAGGCTTTCGGCCAGCGTTGCGACCGCTGGTCGGCGGCACTGGCGAGGCTCGGCGTGCGGCAGGGCGACCGCGTTGCAACGCTGGCACCCAACACGCACCAGCATCTCGAGCAGTACTATGCGGTGCCGCAGCTGGGCGCGGTCATCGTGCCGATGAACTACCGCCTGGTCGCGGACGACTTCGTCTACCTTGCGAACCACAGTGGCACCAAGGTCTTGTGCGTCCACGCGGATTACCTGGATACCGTGGACAAGGTTCGCGACCAGATGATCACGGTTGAACACTTCGTCGCGCTGGAAGGCAGCAAGCCGGGTTGGCTCGAATACGAACAGCTGCTCGAAGCGGGCAACGGCGTGTTCGAGCGTCCGTCGATCGCAGAGGGCGACCTGCTTTCGATCAACTACACGAGCGGCACCACGTCGCGTCCGAAGGGCGTGATGATCACGCACCGCAACGCCTGGGTGAACGCGGTCGGCACGCTCGCGCACCTGCCGCTGACTCCGGCTGATCGGTTCCTGTGGACGTTGCCGATGTTCCACGCGAACGGCTGGACCTACACGTGGATCCTGACGGCTGCCGCCGCGCTGCACGTGTGCCTGCGCCAGGTCGATGCAGCGACCATTTATCGGCTTGTGAACGAGGAAAGCATCACCATGCTTTGCGCCGCGCCGACGGTGCTCATCGCCATCGCCAGCGGACCGGAAGAGGGGCGCAGGTCATTGCGACGTGGAGTCCGCGTCGCGACGGCGGGCGCGCCGCCCGCGGCTGCCACGATCGAACGCATCGAAGGCGAGCTCGGCTGGACGATCACCCAGGTCTACGGCCTCACCGAGACGGCGCCGTTCATTTCGATCTGTGCGCCGCTGCCTGAGCACGATGCGCTCGAACCCGGTGAGCGTGCGCGTATCAAAGCTCGGCAGGGGGTTGAACTCATGACGTCCGGCGACCTGCGGCTCGTCGACGAACATATGCGCGACGTGCCGAGGGACGGC
>JBAVJR010000482.1:0-4749 GCA_049687855.1 Steroidobacteraceae bacterium
TGTGTGAATATCGTCAGGCCTGGAACGGATCCAGGTACTCGCGCTCCCAGGTGCCATCGAGGCAATCGACGATGCGGGGACCGATGGCCGCGAGCCACGCGGAATTCATGTGCGCGTGCTCCATCTCTTCCGTCGGGAACGATTCGAGCACGGCGTAGCGGCGCGGTTCGCGCAGCTTGAAGAACTCGTAGTAGATGAGACCCGGCTCGTGAGCCTGCACCTTGGCGGTGAGCTCGTTGCAGGCGTCGACGAAATCCTGTTCCCGGCCCGGCTTGACCGTCATGCGGGAAATGAACGTGGTCCGCGACATCGGCTCCCCCTGTATGGCGTGGTAGCGACCGATGGTAGCATCGCGCCCCGCCGGAAAGAAACAGTCAAGCCTGTTTCTTTTTTGGCGCGATCCGGTACATTGCCCGCTACATTGCGACCGGTCGCGCGGACTGCGCGCGAGGTGCCGATTTGACCGACCAGCCTTACCTGCCCGCCCTGCCCCTGGCCGATCTCACGCCCGGCGCGATGCGCTGCGTGACGCTCGGCGACGAGCCGGTGCTGCTCGTGCGCACGAAGGAAGGCGCCGTGCACGCCGTGCACAACATCTGCAGCCACGCATACGCGAAGATGGACGAGGGCCGGTTGCGCGGCACCCGCCTGATCTGCCCGTTGCACGGCGCCAGCTTCGACGTTCGCACCGGTGTCGTGCTTGGCGCACCCGCCACTGCGCCGCTGCGCAGCTACCCGGTGCGCGTCGTCGACGGCCGCATCGAAGTCCAGGTCTGACTGTCCAGGAATCCAGGAGCCCGCCCGCGTGAATTTCCAGCTGACCGACGAACAGCGCTCGCTGCAGGAAGCCGCGCGTAACTTTGCCCGCGCGAAACTGCCGGGCATCGCGCAGGAATGCGAGGACACCAACCACGCACCCGGCAAGGCCGTGGTGCAGGAATTCGCCGAGATGGGATTCCTCGGCATCAACGTGCCCGAACGCTACGGCGGCCTCGGCCTCGGCAACGTCGAGGCGCTGCTCGTGCTCGAGGAGTTCGGCAAGATCTCATCGGCGGTCGGCTTCCCCGTGTTCGAATCCTGCGTCGGCCCCGTGCGCGCGATCGAGCGCTTCGCCTCCGAATCCTTGAAGCAGCGCGTCGTGCCCGCCGTCTGCCGCGGTGAAATCCAGGTCGCGGTGTCGATGTCCGAGCCGCAGGCCGGCTCGGCGCTCACCGACCTGACGACGCGGGCCGAGACTCGCGGCGACAAGGTCGTGCTGAACGGCACCAAGCGCTGGTGCTCGGGAGGCGGCCATGCGGATGGCTATGTCGTGTACTGCCGCATGTCCGAAGACGAGGGCGCGCGGGGCATCGGTGCCGTCTACGTCGAGAAAGACACCAAGGGGGTCACGTTCGGCAAGCCCGAAAGCCTGATGGGTTTTCGCGGCGTGCCCTCCTCCGACATCTACTTCGACAATGCCACCGTGCCGGCCGACAACATCGTCGTGCCGGCGGGCGGCTTCAAGAAGCTGATGGAAGCGTTCGACCTCGAGCGCTGCGGCAACGCGACCATGGGCCTCGCCCAGGCTTCGGGCGCGCTCGAGGACGTCATCGAGTACGTGCAGGAGCGCGAGCAGTTCGGCAAGCACCTGATCGAGTTCCAGGGCGTGCAGATCAAGCTCGCCGAAATGAAGATGCGCGTCGAGGCCGCGCGACTGCTGATCCACCGCGCCGCATCGAACGCGCAGAACGGCTTGCCGAGCATCCTCGATTCGTCGCTCGCCAAGTGCTTCGCGAACGAGATCGCGCGCGAGGTGTGTGGCCACGCCGTGCAACTCATGGGCGGCTACGGCTACTCGCGCGAGTACCCGATGGAACGGCGCCTGCGCGATGCGTGGGGCTGGGGCATCGCAGGCGGCGCGATCGACATACAGAAGGTCAACATCGCGGGCGCGCTCGTCGGCCGCCGCTTCGACCAGAGGCGCTGACTCGTGACGGTGCTGGCCGGAGTGCGCGTGCTCGACTTCGGCCGCTACGTCGCGGGCCCCTATTGCGCCACGCTGCTCGGTTACCTCGGCGCCGAAGTGATCCGGATCGAAAGGCGCGAGGGCGGCGAGGACCGCTACATCGCGCCCATCGCCGAGTCCGGCGAAGGCGGCGTGTTTTTCCAGACCGCGTGCAACAAGAAGTCCCTGACGCTCGATCCGGCCAGCGCGCAGGGTCGTGAAATCGTGCGGCGACTGGTGCGCAGCGCCGACGTCGTCGTCGCCAACCTGCCGCCGTCGGGCCTGCGATCGCTCGGACTCGATTACGCGAGCCTCAAGGCGATCCGCCCCGACATCATCCTGGTGACGCAATCGTCGTTCGGCGACACGGGCCCGCTCGCCGAGCGCGGCGGCTTCGACGGCGTCGGACAGGCGATGTCAGGCGCGATGTACATGACCGGCACGCCCGGCCATCCGGTCAAGTCCGCTGCCCCGTACGTCGACTATGCGACGGCCGTGCTCGCGGCTTTCGGCACGCTCGCGGCGCTGATGCAGCGCGCGCAGACCGGCGCCGGCCAGGAAGTGAAGACCAACCTGCTCGGCACGGCGATGGCCGTGTTCGGCTCGCACCTCGCCGAACAGAGCGCCCTCGGAATCGACCGCGTGCCTACGGGCAATCGCGTGCAGACGTCCGCACCGTCCGATGTCTTCGCGACTCGCGACGGCCACATCCTCACGCATACGGTCGGTAGTGGCCTGTTCCGCCGCTGGGCGCGGCTGATGGGAGACGCCGACCGCTGGATCAGCGACCCGCGCTTCCAGTCGGACCAGTCACGCGGCGATCACAGCGAGGAAATCCTCGCCCGCATGCGGCAATGGTGCTCCGAACGCACGACGGACGAGGCGCTGCGCGAGCTGCAGGATGCCGGCCTGCCAGCGGGCCCGGTGCATACGCTGCAGCAGGCGCTCGATCATCCGCAGGTGGCCGCGCTGCAGGCCCTGCACGCCATCACGGACTTTCCCGGTCTGCAGCGGCCCGCCCGGGTGCCGAACCTCCCGGTCGAACTCAGCGCGTCCGGCGGCGGCATCACTCATCGCCCGCCCCTGCTCGGCGAGCACACGGACGAAGTGCTGCGCGGCCTCGGCTACTCGAGCGAGGAAATCACCGGACTGCGGGACGCGCGGGTGATCTGAGCCGATCGTCGCGGGCTCTCAATCGAGCGGAGTGACGCGGTATCCCAGCCGCGGAAAGTGCACGACGACTTCGCCGCACCTGGCGTGTTCGCGCGCCACGCCGATCTCGTTCCAGTCGAGCGCCACGAGCCGACCGCTGACCGCGCCGCGCCGCGTGTCGTCCGGTGCAACCTCGACGCGCTTGCCGAAGGACAGGTCGTTCGCATCGTCGTCGACGCAGGCGCACGGAGCGGGCCGTGACGACCGCGCGACGGCAAACGCCTCCTCGGCCGTGCACTCGAGCCGCGTGCCTTCGCCGAGAGTGGCGACACGCTCTTCCCATGCCCGCATGCGCGTGAACGGCGCGAACAGTTCATTCACGCCCGGCACGGACGCGCGCGTGAACCACGGCACGGTCCACGCATGGATATCGATCAGACCCGGTGCAGCGCCCGACAGGAACGTGCGACCGTCCGCCAGCTGCTCCTCGATTAGCCCCGCATGGGCAAGCATCTGCGAGCGCGCGTGCGCCAGGTCGACGCCGTCGAAGTCGATGTCGGGGAACAAGCCCTGCCGGTCCTGCCGGAACTCCACCGGCCACATCGTGCTGGTCGCGCCGATGGCCAGGTGCAGACCCGCACGGAAGAACGCATCGGCCCACTTGACCGCAGCGTAGGTGATGCCGGCATTGCCGTCCGGGAACAGCGAGGGCTGCGGATAGCGCGTCTCGAGTTCGCGTGCGATGCGCTGCGAGTCGATGTAGACGTCGGCGCCGATCTGCAGCACCGGTGTGCCGCGATAGCCTCCCGTCAGCGCCAGCAGGTCGTCTTTCGGCGGCATCATGGGCGTCGTCACCGAACGCCACTCGAGGCCCTTGATGCCGAGCATGCGCAGGACGCGCTGCGTGAAGGGCGACGCGTCGTAGTGATGCAGGATCAGGTCGGTCATTGCTCGTGCTCCCGGCGTCGCCGTTCGACGGATGCAGACGTCTGCCCGTACAGGAACTGGTAGGCCTCGGCGTCTGCGCCGCGTTCGTGGCCTTTTTCATAGGCCCGCTTCGTGGCCGGGCGGTCGCGCACGGCCTCGAACCAGCGCTTCACGTCGGGAAAATCCTCGAGTGACTGTCCCTGGCGCTCGTGCGACACGATCCAGGGCCAGCAGGCGATGTCCGCGATCGAATAGTCGCCTGCGATGTGCTCGCGGTCCGCGAGTCGTCGCTGCAGCACGCCGTACAACCGGTTGACCTCGTCCGTGTAGCGCTTGATGCCGTAGGGCACGACCTCCGGGGCAAAGGCACGGAAGTGATGGGCCTGCCCCGCCATCGGCCCGAGACCCGCGACCTGCCAGTACAGCCACTGCAGGACGGCGTACCGGCCGCGCACGTCCTGCGGCAGCAACTGGCCCGACTTTTCCGCGAGGTACTGCAGGATCGCACCGGACTCGAACACCGACAGTGGCCCGCCCGGCGCGTCGTGATCGACGATCGCCGGGATGCGGTTGTTCGGGCTGATCCGCAGGAAGTCGGGCTCGAACTGCGCGCCACGCAGGATGTTCACTTCGACGATGCGGTACGGCAGGCCGCACTCCTCGAGCATCATCGGGATCTTCAGTCC
>JBAVJR010000483.1:0-1629 GCA_049687855.1 Steroidobacteraceae bacterium
CCTCCCCTTCCTCCCCTTCCTCCCCTTCCTCCCCTTCCTCCCCTTCCCCTCACTTCTTCACGAACTTGAGCGTCATGCGATCCGACTCGCCGATCGCGATGTACTTGCTCTTGTCGAAGGTCGGGTCTTCTTCCTTGCCCGAGCCGTAAGCCGTCGAACGCAGGTTTGGCGGCAGCGTCCACACGCCGAATGGATGGTCCGTCGTGTCCTTCGGGTTCGCGTTGATTTCTGACTTGCCCGCAAGCGTGAAGCCAGCTTTCTTCGCCTGTTCGATCACGTATGCCTCCGTGACGTAGCCGGAGTCGGGCTTCTCGGGTTTCGTGCCGGCCTTGGCGCGATGCTGTTCGACGGCCAGGATGCCGCCCTTCTTCAGCGCCTTGTGGAACTCGGCGAAGGTGTCGTGCACCGTGTTCGGTTCGTCCTGCATCCAGCCGTGGATCGAGCGCGCGGTCAGGATGAAGTCGAACATGCCGGCCGGCAGCGTCTTCGACACGTCGCCCCAGTTCAGGATGCGCACGTCGCCGTACACCTCCGGCTTGCCCAGGTAACGCGCCTCGAAGCTGCTGCGCGACTTGCGCGCGCCTTCCGAGAGCTTGGGATTCGCGAGGTCGGCGCCCGTCACGTAGAACGAGCCGCCCGTCATCTTCGCGTAGGGCGCCAGGATGTCCGTCCACCACGATTGCGAACCCGGCTGGATCTCGAGGATCGTCATGCCCGGCTTGAGGCCCCAGAAGGCCAGTGATTCGACCGGGTGACGGTACTTGTCCCGCGCCCTGGCCTCGTCCATGCGCCATTCACCATGGACGGCCGCGGAGAGCGCCTTGTCGTCCGCCGAGGAACGGCCCGGGTCGTCGGCCGATGCTGAAAACGCTGGCGTGCCCTGCAATGCCACGAAGCCGATCAAGAGTGCCTTGGTGATCGCCAGTTTCATGTCCGCTCCTTTGGATCCGAATGGCAACCATTAGGCGGCAGCGGCCCGGCAGATTCAATCTGTCAAAAAAACGAAGGCCCCGGCGCTTGCGCGACGGGGCCTCCTTTGCAACCCGCGGGCAGTTGCAGCGTCGGTTACATGCCCGAATCCGTGCGGATCAGCATGACGCGACGGTTTTCCTGGCGGCCTTCGGCGGTCGCGTTGTCGGCGATCGGGGCGGTTTCGCCCTTGCCAACCGAGCTCAGGCGAGCCGGGTCAACACCGCGCGACGACAGGTAGTCGAACACCGCCTTGGCGCGACGATCCGACAGGGCCATGTTGTAGGCGTCGGCACCGACGCTGTCGGTGTGGCCTTCAACCATCGCCTTGGCGAACGGCACGTCGCCCATGAACTTCACGACGCGCTCGAGTTCCGTGATCGACTCGGGGCGCAGCTCGGCGCTGTCGAAGTCGAACAGGAGCTTGAGGGTCTGCTCGAGCGGGCAGCCGACCGAGTCGACCTTCGTGCCGGCCGGAGTGCCCGGGCACTTGTCGGCTTCGTCGCAGACGCCGTCGTTGTCCGTGTCCGCGCACTTGGCGGGCGGCGGCGGCGGCGGGGGCGGCGGCGCGACCGGTGCAGCAACCGGGGCCGGCGGGATCATGTGGCCGAAGCGATAGCCGACATGCAGACCGTACACCCACGGGTTCAGGTCGGCGGT
>JBAVJR010000484.1:0-4637 GCA_049687855.1 Steroidobacteraceae bacterium
GACGTCTGGTTGCCGCCTGGCGCCCGGCGAATCGACGGCTAGGCACACGCACGAGTCCAGCGGCCTGGCCGTGCTGGTCACCCCGGGTCGTCTCGAAATCTCGTCCCCGGAGGGTGCCGCGAGAACCAGCGATTCAAGCGCCGGCGCAGTGCAATGGATCGATGCGGGAACGATCCACTCGTTGAAGAACGTCGGTGACGCGCCCATCGAAATCGTCGACATCGAGCCCAGGTAGCAGGCCCCTGTAGCAGTGGAGGCTCAGGCCTAATGATGAACGCACCCCCGGCTGATCCCTAGCTCCGTCGTAGCGACAGCCTGGAGCGCTTTCGCTCGGGCGGCGCGAGCAGCGGCTTGACCTCGGCCGGAGTCAGGTTGCGCCACCTGCCGACCGGCAACGTGCCGAGCTGGATGTGCATGATCCGCACGCGCTGCAGGCGCCGCACGGTGTAATCGAAGTGCTCGCACATGCGGCGGATCTGCCGGTTGAGACCCTGGGTCAGCACGATACGGAACGTGTTGCGGCCAACCTGCGTCACGCGGCAGGGATTGGTCACGGTGTCGAGGATCGGGACGCCACGGGCCATGCCAGCAAGGAATTCCTCCGTGAGCGGCCGATCGACCGTGACGATGTACTCCTTCTCGTGCTCGTGCTCGGCACGGAGCACGCGATTGACGATGTCGCCGTCATTGGTGAGCAGGATCAGGCCTTCCGACTCCTTGTCCAGGCGTCCGATCGGGAAGACACGCTCCCGGTGACCCACGAAGTCGACGATATTGTCCGGCACGTCACGGTCAGTCGTGCATTCGATGCCGATCGGCTTGTTCAACGCGAGGTAGACGCGCTCGGGCTTGGAGTCCAGCGGGCGGCCGTCGAGCGATACCTCGTCGCCTGCGGCGACCTTCGTGCCGAGCACGGCAGTTACCCCGTTCACCGCCACGCGGCCGGCCTCGATCCACTGGTCAGCCTGGCGCCGCGAACAGACGCCAGTCTCGCTGAGGTACTTGTTGATCCGGACGCTGGAGTCAGCCACCGGACCGGCGCACCGTGTAACCGAGCTTGCCGAGTTCTTCGATCAGCAGGTCGCGATGGTCGCCCTGGATCTCGATGACCCCGGCGTCGACCGTGCCACCGCAGCCGCAGCGCTTCTTGAGTTTCGTGGCCAGTGCGTCGAGTTCGTCGCCTGCGAGCGGCACGCCCTTGATGACCGTCACGCCCTTGCCCTTGCGGCCCTTCGTCTCGCGACCGACGCGCACGATACCGTCGCCTGCCGCCACGACGGGTTGCCCCGGCTTGCTGCGCTTGCAGCGGCAGTCGGCCAGCGGACGGGTGCACTCGGGGCACAGGCGCCCGGAGCCGGTGGAATAAACGAGGCGATTGGAACTCATCGGGTCGCTGCAGCCTCGGGTGCATTCACGGAGTGCCGTCGGCATCCATTGTAAGCCATGGTCCAGCGCGGCCCTAAGACTGGGCCGGTTCGATCTCTCCACCGGCCGCTACGCCGTCGAAACGGTCTACGCAGGGTCCGTGGATCGCGGCACAATCCGCCCATGGCCGAATCCATCGTCGAGATCGAAACGGAACGCCTGCGGCTGCGCAGGCTCGACACGACCGATGCGGCTTTCATCCTCCGCCTCGTCAACGAGCCCTCCTGGCTGCGGTTCATCGGCGACCGGGGGGTACACGATCTCGCTGGCGCACGGCGGTATATCGCGGAAGGCCCGCAGCGACTGTATGCCAGGCACGGTTTTGGTCTCTTCCTGGTCGAGCGTCGCGCCGATGGGCAGCCGCTCGGCATGTGCGGGCTGATCAAGCGGGACACGCTGCCAGACGTCGACATCGGATTCGCCTTCCTGCCCGAGCACTGGAGCCAGGGGTACGCGCGCGAGGCGGCCGAGGCCACGCTGCGGTATGCACGGGAGCGGCATCGCCTGCCACGCGTCATTGCGATCACGAGCCTCGACAACCTTGCGTCGGGCCGCGTGCTCGAGCGGATCGGCCTGCAGCTCGAAGGCACCTTGCGGCTGGCTGGCAGCGACGAGGAGGTACGCCTGTTCGGCACGACGAGTGCCTACCAGTTCGACGCGCCGAACACGCGTCCGGTATTCGACGGGTTGTGGACGTCGGGCCAGCTCTCGCTGGCCGACATTCAACGCCTGCCGGAGTTCGGTATCGAGGCGGTCGTCAATCTGGCATTACCGACTGCGTCGAACGCGCTGCCCGGTGAAGCCGAAGCCGTCACGGGGCGGGGCATGGCATTCGTGCAGATTCCCGTGCCTTGGGAAAAACCCGAGCCGCGGCACCTGCAGCAGTTCTTCGGCATGCTGGACACGTTCGCCGGTCGCAAGGTCTGGGTCCACTGCGCGAAGAACTTTCGCGTCTCGGCGTTCGTCTACCTGTACCGCCGTCTGCGCCTGGGGGAAGAACACGAGGAAGCGTTGCATCCGCTGCGCACCGTTTGGCAACCCAACCCGATCTGGCAGGCCTTCATCGAACAGTCGCTGTCGAATCCGGATCAGGGCCCGGACGCCGGCACCACCCGGTAGATCACGCCCGCGTAATCGTCGATGATGAAGATAGCGCCGTCGGGACCCTGGGCGATGCCGGCGGGCCGGCCGAGAACGCCTTCGTCGCCGATGAAGCCCGTCAGGAAGTCGCGTTCGACGATGCGCCCGTCCGGTTGCCAGTCGAGAGCGACCACTTTGTAGCCGTCGGGCTGACTGCGATTCCACGAGCCATGCAGCGCGACGAGGGCGGTGCGTGAATAGCCTGCCGGCAGGTTCGAGCCGCGCAGGAATGCGATCCCGAGCGGCGCATTGTGAGCGCGAAACGCGTGCGCCGGTGCAATTGCGCGCGCAGCCTCTGCTGCATGCTCGGCACCGAGGTCGGGATCGGGCACTCCGGCGCCATAGACAAACGGCCAGCCATAGAAGTTGCCCTGCTCGATGCGATTGAGTTCGTCGGGCGGGAGATCGTCGCCCAGCAGGTCGCGGCCATTTTCGGTTGCATACAGCGTACCGTCCCACGGCGCCCAGTCCAGGCCCACGCTGTTGCGCAACCCGGTGGCGTAGATCTCGCGCTGGCTGCCGTCCGGCTGCATGCGCATGACCGTCGCGCGGCGCTGGTCCGCCTCGATGCAGGCGTTACACGACGAGCCCTGCGACACGTAGAGCAATCCGTCGGGGCCGAAGCCGAGGGTCTTTGTCGTGTGAAAGCCATCAGCCGTGAAGTCGTCGACGATGTCCTCCAGCGCGCCAGACACCTGCCCCGATTCCTCGTCGAACCGGACGCGACTGATGCCAGTCGCTTCGCCGACGTACAGCCATCCGTCGTGCAAGGCGAGCCCATGCGGGTGGTTGAGCTTGTCGAGCAGTTTGCGAATCGCGTCGGGTTTGCCGTCGCCATTGGCGTCACGCTCGAGCACTACGACTTCATCGGCGCGCGTGCGGGCCACGATCAGGTCGCCGGCCGGAGTCACGAGCGGCCAGCGGGCGAGGGGTACCTCGGTGGAATAGACCTCGAGCCGGAAGCCATTGGCAACCACCAGCCTCGACGCAACCTGCTGCGCCGTCGGGGGCTCGATCGAGCGGCCGAGCAGGAAGTCGAGCATGACCTTCTTGTTGCCGACCTGCACCGGGCCGAACCAGACGTAGCCGAGGCCAGCGACGACGAGCAAGGCAACGGTAAGAAGGAGCAAGACCAGGATTTTCTTCATGTGCGGCAGTCTAGCGCCTGGTATCCGGGGTCGGCATCCGGCTCACCGCGTTTGCCGACATTCCAACAACCCTGTAATGATAGAGTCGTGACCTCTGGTTCGCAGATGAACCTGGCGGCAGCCGCCGCAGGCGGCGAGCGCGGCGAACCTTGCCACGCGCGCAAAGACTCGACGGGGCAGATTTCCATGAAAGACCACTTTCCATCGGACCTGCGACTGGTACCGGCACTCGCTACGGCGCAGGACGACGCGTCGCAAGACACGCCGAAAGCTGCGCCGGGCCGATCGGATGAGGCCCAGCACTCCCGCACGGGGCATCAATCCGACATCGACCCAGGCAAGAACGACGACACCGCCCGGTTGCCGGGCATTACGAGCCTCCCGGAGGGGATCGAAGTCGTCGAAACCGAGATCGGTCATGCCGTTGGCCAGTGGATTCTGATGGTGCGGTGCCAATGCGGAAAGCGCTGGTTTGAACTCGAGGCGATCGAGGCCGCAACCTGTCCGCGCTGCAGCGCACTGGTTTACGTCGACATGCAGCAGGACCGGCCCGACTGACGCCGGCCGCAGCCTGTGTTGCGCGGTCTGCTCCATTCGCGACGCCCGACTTCATCTGACGACCCATTGCTGGACGTACCCATCCTGTGGCGCGACCCGCGTCCTGGTGGTCGACCTGGATGTGCTCAAGTCGATCCAATGAGTACCGGCCGTTGCGGCGTGTACCTTTCGCCTTGAATTGCTGGAGAGTCCTGCCGTGCGCGGATTGATCGGTTGGATGGGCGCGTTCCTCGCTGGATGCGCGGGCTGGTGGCTTGGAACCAAGGCCGGCCTCGGCATGGCTGTCTTGCTTGGAGCGGTGGCGTCCGGCATCGGACTCTATGTCGGACACCGCTGGTTCGACCAGAACCTGAAGTAAAGGGGCCG
>JBAVJR010000485.1:0-1918 GCA_049687855.1 Steroidobacteraceae bacterium
GGATGGTGTCGCCCGGGCGGTGACGTCCGACAACGACTCGCACGGCAACCGAATTCGCATCACGCATCCGGGCGGTGCGTTGTTCGAGTTGTGCTTCGCAAATATTGGATCCGGGACGAACTGAGCCCGTTGCGGGACCTTCGCCGGCCTGTGGCATGATCGTGGCGTGATCGTGTTGGCTCGAATCGTCCTTCGGTTATTTGCCGACCTGGCCGGCCTCGTTGTGTTGTCGCTCGTCGCTTGCCCGGCTCTTCGATTCAGGTGTGCAGTCGGCGGCACCACTGACCCGCCATCGGATCGGCGAGCCCCTCGGGGTGCGAGTCGGATCGGTGCCGGTTGGCTTGCATCACGAATATCTGCTGGCGCCCGCGTTGGCGTGATGGAGCAATTGCGGAGCACAATCGAATCGTGATGAAAAAGCGCCTACAGATCGCGAAGGTAAGAACCCGGTCGACACCACACGGCGGCGAGCTGCGCCGCGACGCCGAGGAAGTCGTCGCCGCCGAGGGCCGCTGGCGCGTCGTCGGACCGGGCAAACCCCCGACGCAGGCGCCGCACCACTATCGGTACGTGGACGAACTGGTGCGCCTGCAGTTCGAACTCCTCAAGATGCAGGAGTGGGTGCGTCTGCAGGGCCTCAAGGTCTGCGTCCTGTTCGAGGGCCGTGACGCGGCCGGCAAGGGTGGCGTCATCAAGCGCATCACCGAGTCATTGAACCCGCGCGTCTGTCGCGTGGTGGCGCTCACGACACCCACCGAGCGCGAACGCACGCAGTGGTACTTCCAGCGCTACGTTGAGCATCTGCCGGCAGCCGGCGAGATCGTGCTTTTCGACCGCAGCTGGTACAACCGCGCCGGCGTCGAGCGCGTCATGGGCTTCTGCAGCGACGAGGAGTATCACGAGTTCCTGCGCGCCTGCCCGCAGTTCGAGGAGATGCTGGTCCGCTCCGGCATCGTTCTTGTCAAGTACTGGTTCTCCGTCAACGACGAAGAACAGGAGGTCCGCTTCACCGAGCGCATGCAGAACCCCATCAAGCGCTGGAAGTTGAGCACGATGGACATTGAGGCGCGCAAGTACTGGGTCGAGTACTCACGCGCCAAGGACGTGATGCTCGAGCACACGGACCGCAAGGCGACCCCGTGGCACATCGTTGACGCCGACAACAAGAAGCGCGCGCGCCTGAACTGCATCGCCCACTTGCTCGGTCAGGTCCCCTACAAGGACCTGAGTCCGGTCGAACTCGACCTCCCCCCGCGCCAGCCCGACACCGGCTACAAACGCCCGAAAAAGTCGAGCCAGGGCTGGATTCCGAAGATCTATTGAAACCGGGTAGGTTACTAACATGTGAACAGGCGTTGAAGTTTGACCACTTGTGGCCCAACCAGCGTCGAAGACGGACCAGGGTTCAAGAGACACTTCTCGATGAGCATCGTGAGCTTGGCCTTTTTTTGCATGGTCAACATTGGACGCTGGTCAATCCTCGACGCCGGTTAACACGGATGACGTCCGGCGGAAACCTGTGGCGCTTGAAGCAGACCGGCTGCATGGGCATTCCTCCGTTCGAGGGGCAATTCTGCCCCGCAACGGAGAATGCTTGGAGTTAAGCTGACAGCACCAGCGTTACTACCTCTGGCGAGCGGTGGATCAGGACGGCGACGTCATTGATGTGTACCTACAGACGCGACGAGACGCCGAGACGGCGAAACGATTCTTCCGGCGGCGGCTCAGGTCTCACGGCAAGAGTCCCTGGAAGATCGTCACCGACAAGCTGGGCAGCTACGGCGTCGCCCGCCGGGAACTGATGCCGGCCGCGATCCACGACACCGGTCGCTACGCGAACAACCGGGCGGAGCTGTCTCACCAGCCGACCCGGGTTCGGGAGCGAGGCATGTGCGCCGCTTCAGTTCGCCCGAGCAGG
>JBAVJR010000486.1:0-2144 GCA_049687855.1 Steroidobacteraceae bacterium
GCCTCGATGATGGACGTGGTGCTGATGAATAGCCTCCTGCGCGCGATCCCTGACACCGCCGCGCTGTTGATCGTCGGCGACGTGGACCAACTGCCTTCGGTCGGTCCGGGGGCGGTGCTCGGCGACATCATCGAATCGGGGCGCGTGGCCACCGTGCGGCTCACCGAGATCTTCCGCCAGGCCAAGAGCTCGCGCATCATCGTCAATGCCCACCGCATCAACGCGGGGCGGCTGCCGCTGGAGGAGCGCTCGGAGGCCCTGAGCGACTTCTACACGATCCTCGTGGATACACCCGAGGAGGCGGCAGAGAAGCTCACCCAGGTGGTCGCCGAGCGCATCCCGCGCCGCTTCGGCTTCGACCCGATCGAACAGCTGCAGGTGCTGACCCCGATGAACCGCGGCGCACTGGGCGTGCATGCGCTCAACCAGTCGCTGCAGGCGCTGCTCAACGGGGAGGCCGAGCCGAAGGTCACGCGCTTCGGCATCACGCTCGCCCCGCGCGACAAAGTGATCCAGCGCATCAACGATTACGACAAGGACGTGTTCAACGGAGACATCGGGCGGGTGTCCCGCATCGACCTGGAGGAGAGCACGGTCTTCGTTGACTTCGACGGCCGCGAGGTGAGCTACGCATTCAACGAGCTGGACGAGATCGGGCTTGCCTACGCGGCCAGCATCCACAAGGCGCAGGGCTCGGAGTTTCCCGCCGTGGTGATCCCGCTCACCCTGCAGCACTACATGCTGCTGGAGCGCAACCTGCTGTACACCGGCGTCACCCGCGGCAAGAAGCTC
This sequence comes from Steroidobacteraceae bacterium, assembly GCA_049687855.1. Lineage (GTDB taxonomy): Bacteria > Pseudomonadota > Gammaproteobacteria > Steroidobacterales > Steroidobacteraceae > RPQJ01. Next base: position 793 of record JBAVJR010000486.1, read on the forward strand.
GTGGTGCTGATCGCCCAGGCAAAGGCGCTGGCGATGGCGGTGAAGAACGTGCGCTCCCGCAAGCGCATTACGCGACTCGCCGAGCGTCTGGCGGCAGCGCAGCTCGCAGCGGTTTGACGCCGCCGAGCGCTCGCGCGATGTAGCATCCGAATCGTTCCTACGCGGTAATTCTCGGGGAGCGTCCCGTCATGCATTGGAACAAGTTCTCGTGGATCCTCCTGCTGGGGCTGGCCGGCTGCCAATCGTGGGACGCAAACCGCGCCCTCTACGAAGGGGCGCAGGCGCATCAACGGGCAAACCAGCTGCCCGCCGAGGCCAAGGAGCCCGTCTCCTACGATCGCTACCAGCGGGAGCGCGAACGCGTATCGCCGGCCCAGGGCGCGCCGGGCCCGGGCGTTGCCGGACCGGGGGACTTCGTGGTCGATCCGGATGGCCGGCTGCGGGTGCTCCCGAAACGGGCGGCGCAGTAGCTTTCCCGGGATCGAGGCAGGATCGCGCCAGGATCGGCGGCGGCGCCATCATCGAATCGCCGGCGGCCACCGCATTCGGGAATTCCCCGGTGCGGGCACCTTACCCTTGCCACACGCCGAAGCGCTGCTCCCGTAGCGCGATAGCGAGCTCCACCTCCATCTCCCGTGCACCTTCGTAGGGCATCGGGTTATAGACCTCGTACAGATCGGGCCGCAGGCGCAGGCCGTACTCGCGCACGAAGCGATTCGCCTGGATGCCTGCCTTGTGCTTGTCGAAGCGCTGGTCGGGGCTCAGTCCGCTCATGCCGACATAGAAGCAGGGCATGCCCGGCAGATAGTCCGGGTTGGCCCGGCGGAACTTCGGCTCATCGAGCACGCGCTTCGAGAGCTCGACGACGTAGACGCTGTGGTGATGGCGCTGAGCGCGCTTGCGCATGGGCTCCACTGTCCCGGGATCGTATTCTTGGGCCGCTTCGATCTGCCCGTCCCCCCGAATCCTACCCGCACCCCGGAAAGGGCAATGCTCCGCCTGCATCTTCAACCCGAAATCGCTGAACCTGTTGGGGGCGAATTCTTGGGAAGGATGGGCTACAATGTGGCGCACACACCCGGAGGATTAAACCATGTCCGCGAACGCTGTTGTCCGTGCCCGGATCGACGAGCACATCAAGGAAGAGGCGACCGTCGTGCTGGCGGCGATGGGGCTGACCGTGTCGGACGCCTTCCGCATCATGCTAACTCGCGTTGCTCGCGAGAAGGCGCTGCCGTTCGAGCCACTGATTCCCAATGCGGAAACCATCGCCGCGATGAAGGAGGCACGGCGGGGCAAATTGGAAACCGTGACGCTAGACGAACTCCAATCGATTCTTGATGCGGACGATT
>JBAVJR010000487.1:0-1729 GCA_049687855.1 Steroidobacteraceae bacterium
TTGCAGTAGACCGCGTTCCGACGCAGGCTCGCACCCCATGCAAAGGAAAGTCCTGTCGACCCTGCGGAGAATGCTCGTGCCGGCCCTTGTCGCACTGGCTGGCGCAGCCGGATGTGCGTCGACCGCCCGGACGCCCGAGGCCCCCGTCGCCTCACCGGCCGCGACAGGGAATTCCACAGCCGACGAACGCGTCCTCGGGTCCGCCGAAGCGCAGGTCATGATCATCGAGTTCACGGACTTGCAATGCCCGTACTGCGCGCGGTTCGCCCGCGACACGTGGCCGCTGCTGCGCGAGCGCTACGTCGATACGGGCAAGGTCCGGTTCGCCACGCGCGACCTGCCGCTGCCGATCCACGAGTTCGCCCTGCCCGCGGCCGTGGCCGCGCGCTGCGCCGGGCAGCAGGGCAGGTTCTGGGAGTACCGCGAGGCGCTGTTCCGCGACCAGTCGTTCCTGAGCCAGGGACGCTACGCGGAGCTGGCGGGCAGTTTCCGACTGGACACCACCCGCTTCGAGAACTGCCGCGCCGACCCTGCCGTGTTGGCAGCCGTGCGTGCCGATGCAACGCTGGCGGCTGCTAGCGGTATCGCGTCGACGCCGTCGTTCGTGATCGGCCGGGTCGTCAACGGCGAGTTCGAAGGCGAGTTGCTGTCCGGAGCCAAGCCGTTCGAGGTGTTCCAGCAGCGACTCGACTCACTGCTGCAGCAGCCGCAGCAATAAGCCGCTCGCTGCGGCCGCGAGCAGGACGGGCCCGAGCGGCCAGCGCGCCCGTTCGAGCAGGAACCACGCCGCCAGGGCGAGCAGCACCGCATTCCAGTCCGGGCTGGCGCGCCACCCGTCCGGGAACAGCACCACCTGTGCGAGCAGCAACACCAGCGTTGCAATGACGCCGACGACCGCTGCCGTGATCGCACCGAGCGCGCCTTCGATGCGCGCGTTGCGCGTCAGCCGCTCGACGTAAGGCGCCCCGAGCAGGATGAACAGGAACGACGGCAGGAACGTCGCCCACGTCGCGAGCGCGCCGGCGAGCAGCGCCGAGCCGAGCGGCGACAACGGCCCGGGCTGGTTCCAGCCGGCCATGAACCCCATGAACTGCAGCACGATGATCAACGGACCCGGGGTGGTCTCCGCGAGCGCCAGTCCCGCGACGGACTGGTCCGCCGTGACCCATGCGAGCTTGTCGACGAGCTGGCTCGTGACGTAGCCGAGCACGGCGTAGGCGCCACCGAAGGTGACCAGCGCGGCTTTCGTGAAGAACAGGTAGATGGCCGCCCACAGCGAGCTGCCGCCGAGCGTGGCCACCACGACGAGCAGCGGAATCAGCCAGAGCGCGAGACCGACGGCGGCGATCCTCGCGGTCTGCGCGCCGCTTGTCGGTGCAGCGCTCGAAGCACCTCTCTCGTGCGGCGCTGCTTGACGCGCGGCCCAGGCGCCCACCGCCGCCGCCACCAGCAACACGACGGGAAACGGTACGTGCGCTAGCTCGAGTGCCACGAACGACGCGGCCGCAAGGAATACGTGCAGCGCTGACTTCACGGCACGGCGCGCGATGCGCACCATCGCCTGCAGCACCAGCGCGACGACCGCGGCCTTCAGGCCGTACTGCAGCGACGATACCCAGGGCAGCGACCCATGCGCCACGTAGACGTAAGAGAGCGCGAACAGCAGCAGCACGGCCGGCAGAACGAAGCCCAGCCCCGCAACGAGCCCGCCGCGGATGCCGTGCATCTT
>JBAVJR010000488.1:0-2557 GCA_049687855.1 Steroidobacteraceae bacterium
GCGAATGGCGACCCGGACAGTCGCAAGCCAAGTTCGAAACCATCACTGGTCTCGGGCTGCAGGTTCGGGTTCGGAATCGCGCGCACATTGAACAGCGGGATTTCGAGGCCGATGTTGACGTCTTCGGGAGGCGGCGAGCGGAAGCCGTGCGCGTACTGGAAGAACGCACCAAGGCGCTCATTGATCCGGTACATCGCGCCGAGCTTGGGCGCGAATGACAGCTCGTCCACTGCGACGGGTGTCGTCGACGGGTTGTCTTCACGGTAGACGCGATCCGCCCGTGGCGAGAGATCGTAGTAATCCACGCGCAGCGCCGGCACGAGCGTCCAGCGCGAGTCGGCCAGCCGGATTTCGTCCTGCGCAAAGACGCCGATCTCGACCACCGTGGACAGCGGCAAGTCGCGCAGCGGGAAAGTCTCGCCGAGGATCGTCGGCGTCGTCGCACCCGTGGTCAGGTTGGTCTGCAACCCGTCCCGCAGTTCCTCGAGCTCGGAACGCGTGGCTTCGACACCATACACCACGTCGTGCACGAGCGAGCCGAATGCGACGGTCTTGAGGGCCGTGAATTCGAAGCCGAGCGTGGTCTCGTCGTAGTCGAATGCGCGGTCGAGTTGCACGGGCGGGGTGCGTGGCGGCACCGCGCGGCGCACTTCGTAGGTGTCCTGTTCGGTTTCCGTGCCCTGCCAGTACGCGCTCCAGTCGGCGGAATCGAAGGCCGCGGTCGCGCCGGCGAACGCCTGTCGCAGGCTGCCGCGATAGCGGACGATCTCGTCGTCACCCTGGAGCACGGTGGTATTGAGAAAGCGACCCACCCCGAGGAAGGCATCGACGTCGGTCGACTGCTGCAGGCGCCCGGCTTCGGCCGTCAACGTCAGCGGACCACCCGGCACGTCGCCGGTCACCTTGAGCATCACTGAGTCGTCCGCGAAATCGCTGGGGTTTGGCGTGACGTCGGCCGCCGTGCCGGCTTCGTGCCCTTCGCGGCGCGAGTAGCCGACGAGCCAGTTCGCGCTGCCCATCGTTCCGGCCGCGAGCGCCGCTGCGCGCCAGCCATCGTTCTCGGAGTCGTATCCGGCGTCGGTGCGCACGGTGGATCCACCTGCGCCCTGTGCGAGCAGCCGGTCGGGAGTCAGCGTCGTCATGGCGACCACGCCACCGATCGCATCGCTGCCATACAGCGAAGACGCCGGTCCGCGCAGGAACTCGACGCGATCGACGAATGACGCATCCACGAACGCTCGTCCCGAATCCGCATAACTGCCCACGGCAAACCCGCCCGCTGCGGGTATGCCGTCGACCTCGACGGCGACTCGGTTACCGCCAAGCCCACGCACGGAAATCGTGTCGAGCCCGAACCGGAACGGATCGTTGCGGACGCTGAGTCCCGGCTCGTAACGCGCGAGCTCGCGAATGTCGGTCGCGAGCGTTGTTTCGATGCGCGCCTGGTCGATCACCGTCACGGTGGCGGCCACCCGGGAGACGGGCGTCAGGCGACGCGCATATACCGTGATCGTCTCGAGGTCAGAGTCGGCGGCGCCCCGGATGGGCTGGCCCGTGGCTGGCACCGCCACCACGCCCAGGAGTAAGCCGACCACGGAGCGCATTTGAGCCGGCTTGCACGAAAAGATGGGCATGGGTTCGGATTCTTCTGTTGACTGCGCCGATGGACGCCCCGCATTGGCAGGATGGACCACAGCCGATGCCACAGCCATGACCTGGATCAATCCGTCCACGGGGTTTTTACGGACGGATTGACCTGGATCAATGGTTTCCGGCGGCAAGAAGTACAGATTGCGCACATCGCTCAAGGTTCACGCGCCAGGTGTGAACCGTCGCCCACTAGAGACACCACGACCATGACCAATACCAGGACCAAGATCAGATCCGGTTCGATGCTCCTGCTGGCCGCCGCCGGACTCTCGGGCGTCGCCATGGCGGCAGATCCTGCGCCGGCCACGCCCGCTGCGCCCGCCACGTTCGTCGACGCCATGACGGGCGGCAAGGCCCACCTCGAGTTCCGATACCGCCTGGAGACGGTGGACCAGGATCCGTTTGCCGACGACGCCGTCGCTTCCACGCTGCGCAGCCGGTTGAACTACCAGACCGGCGAGTGGAACCACCTGAGCGTCTTCCTGGAAGCCGACAACGTCACAGTGCTCGGCAACGATACTTACAACAGCACCGTCAACGGCGTGACCGACCGCCCGATCGTGGCGGATCCGGAGTATACGGAGGCGAACCAGGTCTACCTGCAACTGAAGCTCGGAACCTTCACCGGCATCGGGGGTCGTCAGCGCATCACGCTCGACAACCAGCGGTTCATCGGCAATGTCGGCTGGCGCCAGAACGAGCAGACGTACGATGGGTTGACGCTCAAGAGCAGCGCGCTCGCGCAGACGCAACTGCACTACTCGTACATCGCCAACGTCAACCGCATCACCGGCCCCGACGAGGGCTCGCAGCCCGCGAACTATCACGGGGCCACCCATGCACTGAACGGCAAGGTGGACCTCGGCGCGTTCGGTGCCGTGACTGGCTTCGCCTACCTGCTCGACTT
>JBAVJR010000489.1:0-2156 GCA_049687855.1 Steroidobacteraceae bacterium
GTTGTGCACGTTGCGGAAGGTGAGTACGACGTCGGCGGTGCCGGGCGCGACGCCGGTGCCGCCAAGCACGGTCGGGAAGTTCGCGCGCTCGATTTTGCCGTAGAGCGCAGGGTTGGCATCGAACCGCCTGGCCATCGACTCGGAGCCCTTGCCTGCGGGTGCGGCGGCGATCAGCTTGCCCTTCCCGGCGAGGTACGGAGCGAGGATCTCCGTGTACCAGCCACCGCCAGGCCAGAGCTCGACGACCGTGTCCGTCGGCTTGACGCCGATGAAGCCGAGCGTCTCGACGGGGTGGCGGTACTGGTCGCGCGCACGGTTCGCGTCGCTGCGCTGTGTGCCGGCGACGGCTTGCGCGAGTGCCTCGTTCGCGGCCTGGTCCAGCCCACCCTGATCGTCGGCGTGCAATCGTGTTCCGCCGAACAAGCCGACGCTGGCAAGCGTTGCAGCAATGATGGTCAGACGCATGGTTCTCTCCTGCTACCGAATGATTTTTCAGTCGCTCAGCATGGGCGGCGCTGCCAACGGACGCAAGTCTTGCGCTCGCCACGCGGGGCGCCGTGCGTGCCGGGTTATGGGCCGGGCGCCTGCTGCAGCGTGACCCACGCCACGACCGGCAGGTGGTCACTCGGCCACTGGTCGCCCTGTCGGAAGGTGACGACCTCCGTTGCACGCACGTCGATCGCGCCGCGCGCCAGAATCCAGTCGATCCGCTCGCCCGCGCGTCGCAACGGGCCGAAACCCGTGAAAGAATTCGCGTCCTCATTGCGTCGTTCCTTCGCCACGAACCAGGTGTCGGTCAGGCCGGCTTCTTTCGTGAGGATGTCGTAGGCCCGGTTTGCCACCGCGATGGAGTTGAAGTCGCCTGCCAGAAACAGTGGCAAGTCTGCCGGCAGCCTTCCGATCCGCTGCCGAATCAGCTCTGCAGCTTTCTCACGCGCCACTTGCACCTCGTGATCGAGGTGGGTGTTCCAGAAATAGAACTCAACTCCCGTGACGCGGTCCCGGAAGCGCACCCAGGTAGCCATACGTCGTACGTCGTTGCCCCAGGTGCTCGACGCGATCACCTCCGGCGTGTCGCTCAGCCAGAAGTGGTCGTACTCCAGCGGCTCGAACCGGTCACGACGGTAGAAGATGGCCATGAATTCGCCGTGGCTGCCGCCGTCCCGTCCGAGGCCGATCCAGTCGTAGTCCGGCTGGTCGGCGGCGATGTCCTTGAGTTGCTGGTACAGCCCCTCCTGCGTTCCGATCAGGTCGGGCTGGCAACGGTCCAGTAGTGCCTTCACGACGGGACGCCGATCAGGCCAGGCGTTGGGAGCTTTGCTGCTGGCAAACCGCAGGTTGTACGTGGCGATCACAAGCTCGCTGGCGCTCGCTCGAACGGTGTCCGCCGCACTCGCCACGGATGGCTGCAGGGAACTGGTTGCCAGAATGCCGAGGAACAGGCGTCGTGAAATCATCGGCTGCCTCCGGTCACTGCACCACGAACACCACTGCGGTCCGCGCCGGAACGGTGAAGTGTCCGCCCGCAGCGTCGTAACTCGCCTGCTCTGCCGCTCGTCGATCGGTTGCACCGGATGCGCGGTGTACCGGGTGCAGCACGTAGCGCTTGCCGCGCTCGCCATCGAACTGCAGGGTGTGCGGTTCGGTATCGACGTTGACGAGATACAGCATCTCGCTGAAGTTGGCTCCCGGATAGCCTCGGCCCCGCAGGTGCGCGGCGATCACCTCCGGGACCTGCTGCGGACCCGTGTTCAGGAAGCGCAGGCGCTCCATGACGTCAGCGGCGCTGCGCAGCCGGAACAGGGTCGAACTCGAGCGGATGCGCAGCAGGTCGTTGAACGCGGCACTGCTCCACGCAATGTCGGCGGGCGCCGGCTTGAGCCGGGAATCGGCGAGTCGCGGCCGCATCAGCGGCCAGCTGGGGGCGTTGTCCCGCGCCGGCGGCAGACCCGTGCCGAAGTAGTTGTCCTGTCCGGTCCAGTCGATGCGGTTGAACCAGTCGCCGGAGTCGAAGCTGTTGCGATCCATCGACTTGCTGCGCAGCAGTTCCATGCCCGCGTGGAAGTAGGCGATGCCCTGGCTGAACGCATTCAGCGCCGCAGCCAGGATCTGCACGCGCGCGCGCTCGGCGGTCGACGTGCCGAGCGGCAACTTGA
>JBAVJR010000490.1:0-7330 GCA_049687855.1 Steroidobacteraceae bacterium
CCACGCGCCTTCTTGCCATCGACAAAGACGTCGGTCGCTGCGAGCAATTCGTCGATCGAACCGTCGCGGATCGGCCCGCCCTGGTCGTCCCGGCTGATCACGCCCTGCACGATCGGTTCGCCGAACCGGGTCTTGCCGGACTGTCGCAACGGAATGCCGGTGGCCTGCAGCAGGCGCACGATTTCCGCGCCGACGGGATTGTCGTCCGGTTGCGTGCCCTGTGAATAGATGTACCCGCCCTCCGTGGACAGTTCGTCCTCGTGCAGGTCCAGCACGAGACGAGGCGGGTACTGCTCCGCCAGGCGCAGGACGTATTGCGTCAGGGCGGCGGTCTCCGGTCCCGGCGCTTTCGCTGCGCGTGGCCCGGTGCCCGCTGCGAGGTCCGGCAGCAGGTGTTCTGCGTCGCCAACGCTGTAGCCACCGCCTTTCTTCCAGTCGCGTTCGGGCGTATTGGGGTAGCGCCAATTGTGGCGGTACGCATTGGGATTGCCGAGGGGGATGACGACGATGGGCACACCAGCGTCGGCGAGTTGCGTGAGGCTCGCGAGATTCGCGGCGATGGCGTTCGGCCCGGCGGGCTCCTCGCCGTGGATACCCGAAAGAATCCACAGCGCCTCGCCTCGATGCGGCGTCCGCCATGACTTGATCGCGACGCCTTGCGTCTCGGGATAGCTGTAGATGGTTTCGGGTAGCCAGCCATGCCGGGTCGACAACGCATCGAAGCGTCCCATGATCGTGCCGAGCGGGAGCCGCCCGTCGGCCGTGTAATCGCCGGTTGCGGCGGTCGTGATCGAGTCGTCCGCGTGCACGAGGGGCGACGCGAGCAAGCCGAGCACCCAGCCGAGCGCGACAGCCACCGGTCCTGCGATTCCGCTGCCGTGCGCTGTCGCGGGCTGCCTTGCCGTCGCATCGTTCCGATCACGCATCGTCCATCCCCCCAACAGAATTTGCGATACGGTCAGGCCGGGCGTCTGCGCATGAACCAGTAGAGCGGCAGGCCGGCAACGCCGAGCACCAGCGACCAGACGAAGGGCTCGCGACCGAGCCCGATGAACGCGAAGACGACATATGCGGTGCCGAGGATGCCGAGCACGAACAGGCTGCCGGGCAGCTTGCGGTCGCCGCGGCGCACCAGCGCCACCAGCGCGATCGCGCACAGCAGGTAGAGCGGCAGGTTGGCGGCCGTCACGACCTGTGACAGGAAGGTGAAGCCGTCCACCATCGACTTGCTGTAGTTCATCAGCACCATCACGGTGGCGAGCACTCCGGTCAGCGCCAGGGAGATCCACGGCGCTCCGCGCGAATTGAGGCCACGCACGACGGGCGGCAGGAAACCATGGCGTCCCATCGAAGCCGTGAGTTCGCTGACCACCAGCGTCCAGCCGTTCAGCGCGCCGAGGCCGCTGATCACCACGAACACCGACAGCAGGCGGCCATTGCCTGCGCCGATGAACTGGTCGAGCAGGTCGGCGAATGGCGCCGAGGACTGCGCGAGTCGATCCTGCTCCAGCAGCAGCATCGCCATCGCCGACACGCCGATATAGATGACGGCCATCAGCAGCGTGCCGAAGAGCGTCGAGCGCGGGATGTTCTTCTCCGGGTCGCGCACCCGGCCGGCCGGTACTGCCGCCGATTCGATGCCGAGCATGGCGAACAACGCGATCGTCGACGCCGCCATCACGGCTTCCAACGTAATCGGCGTGGTGGGCGGATGGCGCGTGTAGACGGACGGCTCGGTGAGCAGCAGCCAGGCGCCGAGGCCGAGGATGACGAGCATCGGCAGCAACTTGAGGGCGGTCGTGACGATCTGCACGCCACCGCCGGTGCGAACTCCGAGCAGATTGACGCCGACGAACAGCCAGATCAGCGCCATGGCGAGCACGGCGGGCGACACCTCGTCGAGCCCCGGCAGCACCTTGCCCAGGTAGCCGACGAGGCCGATAGCGAGCGCCGCGTTCGTGATCCAGCAGGAGACCCAATAGCACCAGATCGCGATGTAGGCGGGCAGCTTGCCGGTCGTCTGCTCGATGTAGGCGTAAGGCCCATCGGCTGCAGGAAACTCGCGGGCGAGTTGCGCGAACACGCGCGCGATCATGGTCATGCCCAGCACCGTGACGCCCCAGCCCAGCATCGCGTTGAAGCCGTAGGGCGCCAGCGATGCCGGCAGCACGAAGATACCCATGCCGATCGTGTTGCCGACCACCAGGGCCGTGCACATCCAGAATCCGAGTTCCTTCGGCTGTTGCATTCCCGTCACGCGCTCTTGCCTTGCAGCGCCTCGTCGAGCGCAGTGCGCAGGAGGCCGATGGCCTCGTCGATTTCCGCGGTCGTCGTCGAGAGCGGCGGCATGAACCGCAGCGTGCTGACGCCGCACGACAGCAGCAGCAGGCCGTTGTAGTAGCCGCGCGTCACGAGCCGGTCACACAGCGCCCGCGCGGGTGTCCGTTCGGCGTCGCTCTCGATCAGCTCCATGCCGATCATGAGTCCCCTGCCGCGGACTTCGCCAATGCACGGATAGTCGCGCATCATCTCGCGCAGGCGCCCCATGAAATGCTCGCCTACGCGCGCAGCGTTGGCTGCGTACTCGTGCTGTACGAGGTCGAGCGTGGCGATGGCGGCAGCGCAACTCAGCGGGTTGCCGCCGAACGTGTTGCCGTGCGCGCCACGCTTCCACTGCTCCATGATCTTCGTCTTGGCGATGATCGCGCCGATCGGCATGCCGGAACCGAGACCCTTGGCGCTCGTCATGATGTCGGGTTTCACGCCCGAGTGCTCGCACGCCCACATCCTGCCGGTGCGGCCGACTCCGGACTGCACTTCGTCGAAGATCAGCAGGATGCCGTGTTCGTCGCACAGGGCACGAAGCCCGGCCAGGAACCCTTCAGGCGGCCACAGGTAGCCGCCTTCGCCCTGCAGTGGCTCGACCATGATCGCGGCCACTTCCGACGCGGGCACGTTGCGCTCGAACAGCATGCGGATGTAGTCGAGCACCGCCTTGCCCTGGTCCGCGCCCGCGAACAGGGGCCGGTACGGGTTGGGGTAGGGCACGTGCGTGACGCCGGGCATCGTCGGCGCAAAGCCCTTCTGCTGCGTGTACTTGCTCGACGTGAACGACAGCGAACCCATCGTGCGGCCGTGGAAGGCGCCGAGGAAGCCGATGAACCGCGGCCGGCCGGTCACGTAGCGTGCGAGCTTGATCGCGCCCTCGACTGACTCCGTGCCGGACTGGCAGAGAAAACTCATCACGGGTTCACCCATCGGCGCGACTTCTGCCAGGCGTTCCGTCAGGCGCGTCATGTTCTCGTGCCAGTAGTCGCTCGAGACGTGCAGGAACTTGTCGGCCGCCGCCTTGATGGCATTGACCACCTTTGGATGCGCGTGTCCCGTGGAGCACACGGCAATGCCCGCGACGAAGTCGAGAAAGCGATTGCCGTCGACGTCCCACACCTCGGTGCCACGCCCGTGTGACATCACGAACGGATAGTCGCGCGGGTACGACGGCGAAGCGACGGACACGTCGCGCGCGAGCATGGCCCGGGCGTTCGGGCCGGGGAGGGCGGTCTTGATGTGCGGGTTCGTCACGGTAGGCTCCTGGAGGGAATCCCGCGTCACGCGGGAAGTCGCACGGGGCGGCTGTGCGCCTCGCGGGTACGCGCGTGCAAGGCGCGCAGTGTTTCGAGTTCAACGTCCGTCGGCGGCGCAATGGTCCCGACGGTTGCAGCGACCTTGAGCGGCCAGCCGGTTACGGCGCGGGCCTCGTCGACCGACGTGCCCTCGAAAAGCGCTGACAAGTGCAGTTCGTCGCTTTCCGGATGCGGCTTGAGCACGCCGAAGTCGGTGATCACGCACTGCGGGCCCGTGCCGCGCATCGACGTCTTTGCGCGCATACCATGGCCTTCGAGAAACCCGCCGCTGGTGCGGAAATCAAGCTGCGCGACGAGGCTGCGCGGCGTGGCTTTCAGCATCACGAAGACCTGCCTGGCATGGGCTGCGATTTCCGTGGCGCCGCCCGCGCCGGGCAGCCGTGTCTTCGGCGCGCTGTACGGACCGATCACGGTGCTGTTCAGGTTGCCGTAGCGGTCCACTTGTGCGGCGCCGAGAAAGCCGACGTCCACGCGACCGGCCTGCAGCAGGTAACTGAAGACTTCCGGCAGCGGGATGACGCAGGCCGCAGTATCGGCGAGTTCGCCGTCGCCGATCGACAGCGGCAGCACGTCGGGGCGCGTCCCGACCGTGCCGGATTCGTAAATCAGCACGACGTCGGGCGCGTGCGTGAGTCGCGCCAGGTTGCACGCGGCGCTCGGCAGGCCGATGCCGACGAAGCAGACGCAACCGTCCCACAGCAGTCGCGCTGCAGCGACCGTCATCATTTCGTCGCGAGTCCAGTCGCTCATGCGACCTCCCGCAGGCTGGCGAGAAACGTGGCGTGGTCGCGGCTCGCCAGCACGTGCCGGTTCATCCAGGCGAGGAAGCCGGCGCGTTCGCGCGCGATCGCATCCCAGCGCTGGTAGAAAGCATTGTCGCGCGCGTAGCGACCGTGCACGTACGATGGATACGCGCCGCCCGGACACTGCGCCACGGCGCTCACGATCCAGTGCGGCAGCACGATGCCATTCATGGCGGGCGGCAATTCCTCGACGATTTCCTCGACCGTGACGATCAAGGCGCGGGCAGCGAACGCGGCCTCACGCTGGGCGCCGATGATGCCGTGCATCGCCACGTTGCCGTGCCGGTCGGCACGCTGCGCATGCAGGATCGTGATGTCCGGATTGAGTGCAGGGACCGCGGCCAGCCGCTCGCCCGTGAACGGGCAATCGACGCTGCGGATGCGCGGGTTGACGGACGGCAGGTCCGTGCCGAGGTAGCCGCGCAGCGTGGCGAACGGCAGTCCTGCGGCACCTGCGCTGTAGGCTGCAGCCACGCCGGCATGGGTGTGCTCGTCGATTTCGAGCGGAGCGGGCCACTGGTGTTCGACGGCATCGCGCAGTCGATGCAGCGAGCCCACGCCCGGATTGCCGCCCCAGGAGAACGTGAGCTTGCTCGCGCACCCCATGCCGATCATCTGGTCGTAGATCAGGTCCGGCGTCATGCGCACGAGGTGCAGGTTGCGGCGACCCTGCCGGATGATCTCGTGACCCGCGGCGAACGGGATCAGGTGCGTGAAACCTTCGAGCGCGACGCAGGCGCCGTCCCGGACGTGTGCCGAGATCGCGTCACTCAGCGTGGCGACCCTCGCTGTCACGATTCGACCACGGTGCGCGACTGTTCGCGCTGGTATTGCGCGAGGTAATAGAACGACGCGATGGCCTTGCCGGTGGATCCGGAGCCTTTCCAGCCGCCGAACGGCTGGTAGCCGGGCCAGGCGCCGGTCGTGGCGCCCTGGCGTCGATTCGCATAGGTGACGCCGGCTTCGATGTTCTCGTGGAACCACGGTACTTCGTCGGCGTCACCGTAGAATCCCGCCGTGAGCCCGAGGCTCGTATCGTTCGCCAGCTGCATGGCCTCGTCGCGATCCTTGACCCGCTGCAGCATCAGGATCGGCAGGAACATCTCGTGCCGCCACAGCGGATGCGAGAACGGCGCTTCCGCAAGCACGGGCCGCACGTAATGGCCGCGCGCGAACTCTGCCGGATCCAGCGCGTCCGCACCCGTGATCAGCGTGGCGCCGCCCGACTGCAGTTCCCGCAGGTAGCGCGCGTGATTCATCGCGGCGCTGGCGTTGATGACCGGGCCGAGCCAGTGCTCGCGGTGGCGCGGATCGCCGATGCGGATCGCGTCGATCTGCCTGCGCATGCGTTCGATCAATTCGCCGGCGACCGCGCGGTCGACATACAGGCGCGAGAGCGCCGAGCACTTCTGGCCACCCATGCCATAGGCTGAGCGTACGATCCCGGCGGCGGCATCATCGAGATTGGCCCGCGACGTGACGATGCAGGGATTCTTGCCGCCCATCTCGGCAATGCACGGACGCGGCCAGGGTCCCGACACCATGCGCTGCAGCAGCTGCGTGCCGACGGCAACGGAACCGGTGAAGGTGATGCCGGCAGTTGCGGGATGCGATGACAGGGCTTCGCCGACGTCGCGGCCCGATCCTGAGAGGTACTGGAACACGCCCGGCGGCAAGCCCGCATCACGGATGCAGTCCGCGAGCAAACGCCCGGCCCACGGCGTGTCGGTTGCGCCTTTGACGACGACCGTATTGCCGGTGACGAGCGCTGCGGCCGTTGGGCCGCCGGCAAGCGCAAGTGGAAAATTGAAGGGCGCTATCACGACCCACGCCCCATACGGTCGCATGACGCTGCGATTGCGTGACACGACGTTCGGCAGCGGGTCGTTCGGCAACTCGTGCTCGTAGCCGCCGTGCTGCTCGAAGTCGTCGGCGTAGTGCCGGAAGAAGTCCACCGTCTCCTGCGCCTCGCCGAGCGCCTCCATCCGGTTCTTGCCGACTTCGAGCGTGAGTGCCGCCGCGATTTCGTAGACGCGCGCTTCCATGACGTCCGCTACGCGGCGCAGCAGGCGAACGCGTTCGCTGGCGGGTGTGGTGCGCCACGCAGGGAAGGCGCCGTGCGCGGTATCCATGGCGGCGTGCGCGTCCTGCCCGGTCGCCAACGCGAACTCGCCGAGCTGAATTTCGCCGTCGATCGGGCTGCTGCGGGATACGTAGCGTGCGGCGGGCGTGTCCCCGTCATGCAGGAACAGCGCGTGGCGACCGCCGAGCTTCGATTGCACGCTGGTCAGCGCCGCATCGAAGCGCGCGTGCATCTCAGGTGGCGGGTCGAACATCGTGGCGTAGGTGAGGCGAAAGCTCATGGCAGGCTCGATTCGATGAGTTTCAGGCGGGGAAGAAGCGCGCCAGCAGGAGATCGAGCAGCGCCAGCGCGTTGGCGAGGTCATGCTCGTCGATGACGAGCGGCGGGGCGACCAGGATCAGATTGCCGCGCGCACCGAACGAGACGCCCTCGTCGAGCGCGGCTTGCAGCAATGAAGTCAGTGCAGGCGGCGTTTGTGGCCAGGGGGCCAGCGGTTCACGCGTGTCGCGATCAGCGACGAGTTCGAGCACGGCAAACAGTCCGTGCCCGCCGCGCACGTCGCCGATGACCGGATGCCGTTCGGCCAGTCGACGCAGATCGCGCGCCAGCCCTGCACCGAGGTGGCGCGAGCGCTCGATCAGGCCTCCGTCGCGGTATGCATCGATGGCCGCTACGCCCGCGGCGCAGGACAGCGGGTGTCCGCAGTACGTCAGGCCGGTGACGAGCACCTGGTGCGCAAGCCGTGCGGCAATCTCATGCGACACGACCACGGCGCCGAGCGGCATCATCGCGCCCGTGAG
>JBAVJR010000491.1:0-2065 GCA_049687855.1 Steroidobacteraceae bacterium
CGCATCGTGGCCGGCTCAACGTCCTGGTCAACGTCCTCGGCAAGTCACCCGAGGCGCTGTTCTCCGAGTTCGAGGGCAAGTACGACCTCAAGCAGCTCAAGGGTTCGGGCGACGTGAAGTACCACAAGGGCTTCTCGTGCGACGTGCGGACCCCGTCGGGGAACGTCCACGTCGCGCTCGCGTTCAACCCGTCGCACCTCGAGGTCGTGAACGCGGTCGTCGAAGGCTCGGTGCGCGCACGCCAGGAGCGGCGCGGCGACGAGCGCGGCGACAAGGTCATGCCCGTGCTGATCCATGGCGATTCGGCCTTCGCCGGCCAGGGCGTGATCCAGGAAACCCTGCAGATGTCGCAGGCCCGCGCGTTCTACACCGGCGGCACGCTGCACCTGATCGTCAACAACCAGGTCGGTTTCACCACGCACGATCCGCGCGACACGCGCTCGACGCTCTACTGCAGCGATGTCGCGAAGATGATCGAAGCGCCGATCCTGCACGTGAATGGCGACGATCCCGAAGCGGTGGTCTTCGCGGCGCGCTTCGCCGTCGACTACCGCATGAAGTTCCACAAGGACGTGGTCATCGATCTCGTTTGCTATCGCCGGCTCGGGCACAACGAAGCTGACGAGCCCGCTGCGACGCAGCCGGTCATGTACGCGACAATCCGCAAGAAACCGACCACCCGCCAGCTGTACGCCGACAAGCTGGTGGCCGCAGGCGTGATCTCCGCGGGTGATGTGGATGCGCTCGTCGAGCAGTACCGTCGCGGCCTCGACGAAGGCAAGCCGCAGACCAAGAACGTGCTCGGCCTGATTGGCAACAAGCACACCGTGGACTGGACCAAGTACCACGATGTGGACTGGTTCGAGGAGGTCCGCTCCGGCGTGAATCCGGCGCTGTTGAAAAGCCTCGCGACGAGGGTCACGACGTTCCCCGAAGGCTTCACGCTGCATCGCCAGGTGCAGAAGATCGTCGATGACCGGCGCAGGATGGCGGCGGGCGAGCTGATGGTGGACTGGGGTTTCGCCGAGACGCTCGCCTACGCCAGCCTGCTCGAGGAAGGCTACGAGGTTCGCCTCACGGGCCAGGACAGCGGCCGCGGCACGTTCTTCCATCGGCACGCGGTGGGCCACGACCAGGCCACGGGCGCGACGCACATCCCGCTCAAGCACCTCAAGCCCGGACAGCCGCGCTTCCGCGTGACCGATTCGCTGCTGTCCGAGGAGGCCGTGCTCGGCTTCGAGTACGGTTACTCGATCACCGATCCCAATTGCCTGGTCATCTGGGAAGGGCAGTTCGGCGATTTCGCGAACGGCGCCCAGGTGATCATCGACCAGTTCATCTCGTCGGGTGAAGCGAAGTGGGGCCGTTACTGCGGGCTGACGCTGTTCCTGCCGCATGGCTACGAAGGACAGGGGCCCGAGCACTCGTCGGCCCGGCTCGAGCGCTTCCTGCAGCTCTGCGCCGAGAACAACATGCAGGTGTGCGTGCCGTCCACGCCCGCGCAGATGTTCCACATGCTGCGCCGGCAGATGATGCGTGCGTTCCGCAAGCCGCTCATCGTCATGACGCCGAAGAGCCTGCTGCGGCACAAGCTTTCGGTGTCGGCGTTCGACGAACTCACGAGGGGCACGTTCCATTGCGTCCTGAACGAAATCGACGAACTGCCGCCACGGGAAGTCACGCGCATCGTGTTCTGCTCCGGCAAGGTCTACTTCGACCTGCTCGAGGCGCGCCGCGCCGACGAAGCGCGCAACGTGGCGATCGTCCGTATCGAGCAGCTCTACCCGTTCCCCTCCGAAGACTACGCCGCGGCACTCGCGCATTATCCGAACGCGCGCGAGATCGTCTGGTGCCAGGAAGAGCCGCAGAACCAGGGCGCGTGGTACCAGATCCGCCACCGGCTGCAGGAGTCGCTCAAGGGTAACCAGGAGCTGCTGTACTCGGGGCGTCGTCCGGCCGCCGCGCCGGCAACCGGGATTCCACAGATGCATTCGACGGAGCAGCATGGCCTCGTTGCTGCGGCGATCACCGCTCCCACGCAAGTACAGCCCGCGCGGGCAGCCAC
>JBAVJR010000492.1:0-2945 GCA_049687855.1 Steroidobacteraceae bacterium
GAAGCCCTGCGATGCACGCAGACCGGGCCCCGGCCCCGCAGTCCGTGTCAAAACGGGCGGCGAGGCCGGGGTTTCTGCTTCCGGGAAGACGAAAACGCTCTGGCGCTATCCCGCCGCCGACTATCCCCTATCCCCTATCCCCTTTTCCAGCGCGTTCCGCAGGAACGGCACCGTCAGCTTGCGCTGCGCCGCCAGCGACGCTGCGTCGAGCTGATCGAGCACCGCGAACAGCGAATGCAGATCGCGCGGCAGGCGGTGCACGAGGTACAGCGCCGCCGCCTCCGACAACTCGAGCCCGCGACTGGCTGCACGCAGGCGCAATGCCTCGCACTGCCCTGCCTCGTCGAGTTCGGTGAGTTGGTGCACGTCGGCGGCCAGCAGTCGTGAACGCAGGTCCGGCAGCGTGAAAGGCAGGCTCGCGGGCGGAGCATTGCTCGCAACGACGAGCCGGCCCGAGCCGTCCTGCAACAGCGTGTGCAGGCGAAAGATCGCCGCGTTCCAGGCCGGATCCGTGACGACGGCCTCCAGCCCGTCGAGACAGACAAGGCCCAGCGTGTCGCACCCCTCGAGCATTGCGCTGGATGGCGCCAGCGCCAGGTCGATGTAAGCCGCCACTTCGTTACGTTCGCCCGCAGCCGCGCATGCAGCCTGCAGCAGATGCGTCTTGCCCGTGCCCGCACGGCCCCACAGCCAGACGACGGGTGGCGCCGCCGGCCGCGAACCCTGCAATGCGGCGCACGCCTGCGCATTGGCACCGGCGACGAAACTCGCGAAGCGCGCGGTGTCGCGCAGCCGCATGCGCAGAGGCAGTTGCTCCATCATTGCGGCAGGCAACCGTTCAGTGCCGCCGTGACGAG
This sequence comes from Steroidobacteraceae bacterium, assembly GCA_049687855.1. GTDB lineage: Bacteria > Pseudomonadota > Gammaproteobacteria > Steroidobacterales > Steroidobacteraceae > RPQJ01. The sequence goes on from JBAVJR010000492.1 coordinate 858, forward strand.
CGTTCGCGCGCGACGGCCTGCGCACGGCGCGCATAGATCAGCATGTAGTCGATGCCGCTCACGCAGGTCGAGAACAGGACGAACGCGCCGAGCGCGATCACCGCCCATTGCGGCGGCCACAGGTACGCCGCCGCGCCAACGACGGCGAGGCAGTAGACGATCTGCGCCAGCGTGTTGATCTTGCTCGCGATGGTCGGGTTGCCATTGATCGGACCGAACAACACTTTGTATGTCAGCGCGCCAAAGACGATCACGAGATCGCGCAACAGGACCAGTGCGGTCAGGGCCCAGGGCACGTCGCCGTTCACGCTCAGGCAGATGAACACCGCGAGCAGCAGCAGCTTGTCGGCGAGCGGGTCGAGGAACCTGCCGAGCTGGCTGGTCCAGCCGAAACGCTTGGCGAGGAAGCCGTCGAGCGCGTCGGTCGATGCAGCCAGGGCAAACAGCAGCATCACGTCGGCGTAGCGTTCCTGCAGGATCCAGTGCGCGACGGGATACACCATCAGGATGCGCAGGACGCACAGCAGGTTAGGCAGGTGTCGCAGGTTCATGGCTGCCAGACGAAGTCCGGTGACTCCTGCCTGGCCGTTGCGGCTTCGGTGCGCGGAGCCGGCGTGAGTCGCCCGTCCAGTGCCAAGATTCGTCGCAACAACTCGAGATCGCCGCGCACGTCCAGGTCGAACAGCGCCGTGCTGCCGGACAGCTCGCGCAGCGACACGCTGCGCACGAGGCTCAGGCTGTCGAGATACGTGGTCAGGGCGGCATAGGAGCGCACGTCCTCCAGCCCACCGACACGGACGGGTATCGTGCTCAGCCCGCGAGTAGAGCCAGGCGCGTAGCGCGCGGCCAGGGTGTCGGCCGCCAGTCCGAGACCCGCCGCGGGACCACCCTTACGCCGCGCGGACTGGCCGGCGTGCCCGAAGATCCACTCGTAACCTCCTGCCCCCGCCGTTCCCAGCAGCACGGCCCCGGTCACGCCTGCGCTGGTCGCACGGGCCCGCGCCGTGCCTGCGTCGACCGGTGCGGCCGGCCAGGTCACCGGCACGCCCCGCACCTGGGCCGCCCGTTCGATTTCCTGGCGCTCCGGCGGCCGCTCCGCTGCGGTCACCGCGCGGGCGCCGCCTGCGATCGTGGGGACGAACAGGAACACGGTGGTGGTGGGCCGCTCCGACGGCCACAGCGGCAAGCCGGCCTGCTGCAGCAGTTGCTCCATGGCACGGCCATCGAAACCGACCTTGAGCATTCGGTCGGCGGTGGTCGAATACTGCTGGACATAGCGGGTGGGCGCCGCCGCCGCAGCGGCTATGGCCGCGGCATCCCCGGCGTCCCTGCGGCCCGAAGCACGCACCGCCGCGATCCTGAGAGCCTCGCCGAAGGCGGCGGCCCGGTCGGCCTCGGCCGTGCCCTTCAGCGGCACCGCGGCCTGGTAAAGCGCCACGTCACCCCAGGCCAGGGGCGACGCCATCGCCAACACGAAGAGCAGCCCGCGCGCGAACTTGCGCGCCGTTCCCTCGGTGACGACGTTAGTGCGTTGGGCAGTCATGTGATGGAGGAAGTCGGCGCCGTCGGCCAGTGTGTAAAATACCACAGCCTCGAGCCAGACCCCGGGGCGCCATTCCCCGGGAGCATCAGAAAAATGGCCGAGAGCCCGACCAGCAGCACCTATCGCGACGCCGGCGTCGATATCGAAGCGGGCGACGCGCTCGTGGACCGGATCAAGCCCGCCGTCAGGCGTTCGATGCGCCGCGAGGTGCTGGGCGGCATCGGCGGGTTCGGCGCGCTGGTCGAAGTGCCGCTGGACCGCTACAGGAAGCCCGTCATGGTCTCGGGCACCGATGGCGTGGGCACCAAGCTCCGGCTCGCGATCGAGACCGGCCGGCACGACACGATCGGCATCGACCTGGTCGCGATGTGCGTCAACGACGTGGTCGTGCAGGGTGCAGAGCCCCTGTTCTTCCTCGACTACTACGCGACCGGCAAGCTAGACGTGGACACGGCCGAGCGCGTGATCAAGGGCATCGTCGAAGGCTGCCTGCAGGCGGGGTGCGCATTGGTAGGTGGTGAAACGGCCGAAATGCCGGGCATGTA
>JBAVJR010000493.1:0-3477 GCA_049687855.1 Steroidobacteraceae bacterium
GGTTCATGGCACGTGCGCGCTGGGTCGCTATCTTCAGTACGTGCTGGACCAGGTACGGGTGCATTCTCGCACGGCGGATCATCAGGCGCTCGACCTGCGGCTGCACCTTGCGCAGGAACCGTCCGGCCTGCAGGCCGTCCGGATAGTCCTCCGCGGTGCCGAACACGCGCAGCAGGCGGCGATCGTAAGTGCGCGCGGCGTTGAGTTCGTAACGACGCTGCTTGCGCCGGTAGTGCTCGCGCAACGTGCGGGTGTTCGCGGACAGCGGCTCGATGACTTCGCGGTTCAGGCAGACCGCTCGTTTGCCCTGCAGGTTGCGCATCGTCGCGTCGACGTATTCGAGCTTGCGCAGCGCGGGCCAGCCGGCGTGCTGGCTGCGCCAGCGCGAATGGCGCGGCAGCCAGACGGCGAACGTCTCGGCGAAGTCTTCGGTGGGATGGCTCTGCGCGTACCAGTGGCCGAGGTGCAGCACGAACCGGCGGCTGGCCGGTCGTGGAAAATACCGCGACGGATAGCGACGCGAGGCCTTGCCGAACGTGTCGCGCCAGGCCTTGCGCCGGCGCAGGCCGAACGCGGTGTCGATCGCGTGCCCCGTCTCGTGGCGCAGGATGCGCATCAGCCACTTGTCGTTGCCGCCTTCGACCTCGTGCATGAAGCGCCGTTCGAGGCGCTGCAGGCGCGGGTGCGCGAGGTAGAACGGGATGGCGATCCCGGGGATGCCGTCGGGCGAGAACCATTCCTCGGACAGCCAGGGGTGCGGACGGAAGTGGATGCCCTTGAGCCGCAGTTCCTCGTACAGGCGCTGCACCGCCTGGTCGAGTCCCGACCGCGCGAGGGACAGGCGCAGGTCGCAGAAGCGCAGGTCGAGCAGCGCTTCATCGTCGAGCCGCGTCCACGCGGGCTCGCGCAACCGGCGCCGACGAGGCTTCACGCCGTCACTCCGTCCGTCGCCGACAGGCGCGCAACGCAGCGCTCGACCACGAGGTCGAGTTGCTCACGGCCCGCGAGCCGAGCGAGCGCGTGCGCGGGCAGCGCATCGACACCGTGCTGCAGGCCGAACATCGTGCCGACGAGTCCGGCGACCAGGGCTGCATCGTCGCGCACACTGCGTTTCGCCGCGGCGATGGCGGCATCGAAATCCCGCGCGTCGCCGACGATGCGTCGCGCGAGTACGAGCGCCTGCACCACGTCGATCGGGCCATCGGTGGCCCTGGCGTCATCGGCAGCCGGCGCTGTGGCGACGGCTGCCCGCACGCCTTTGCTCAGCGGCCTGGCTGTCCAGCAACCGGGCACGGGTTCGGGGACGGCCTGCAGCCAGTCCTGCGGCGGCCGACCGCGCAGTGCGCAAAGCAACGTGGCCGAATAGACGCGGCAGGTGTCGAGGATCCGCGGCGACTGATGCGTCGTGCGCGCGCACTCGGCGGCAAGCGCGATGGCGGCTGCGGGATCTCTACCCGCAAACAGCGCGGCGGCCAGCACGCGCGGCAGGCTCGTCGCGGCAGCGTCCTTCGGATCGTGCGAGCCGGCCGTCGGCAAGCCGCGCCAGCGGAAGGTGGCGAGCGCTTTCGCGACATCGGGCGACGCTTGAGCTTCGCCAGGCTGGCCGGTAGCCGCCAGGTGTCCGTCCTTGAACCAGCGCCAGTAGCGCTCGACCTGGTCGCGCGCATCATTGCGCCCCAGGGCATCCAGGCTCTCGGCGAGGCAAAGTGCGAGTGACGTGTGCTGCGTCCACGCCAGCGGCGAGCTCTTCGTTGCCACGGCCGTGTGCGTTGCGCCGCGCGCGTCGCCCAGCGCGAGCCCGAACCAGCCTCCGCGCACGCGCCGCTCCAGTGCAGGACCGCTGACGGCGTCCATCGCGGCCGCGGCATCCCCGGCCGGGCCTGACGACTTCGCGCCGCGCAAGGCGGCCCTCGCGCCCGGCCGCAACGGTTGCCACGAGCGTACGAAGTCGGCCTGCTCGTCGGTTTCCGGCACCTGCGGCCATGAGCGCGATTGCCGGCACTGCTGCCAATAGCCGTCCAGTTCAATGAGCGCTGCCGCTCCCCCGCCCGGATTGCGTTCGGCGAGCCAGCAGCCGGCGACCATCGCGCTGCGGCCGATGCCGGCCCGGCAGTGCAGGTACACGCAATGGCCGGACTCGAGGGCGCCATCCAGCAGCGCCAGGATCCGGCCCATGGTCGCGCGGTCGGCCGGCACACCGTGATCGGGAATCGGTTGGCGCAGGTATTCGACGCTCTGTCCCGACGGCGTTGCAAACGGCAGCCGCGTTTCGTAGGCCGGTCTTTCGTCCAGCTCAGTCAGGTCGATGAAGCAGGTGATGCCGGCCTCGAGGAACCGGCGCAACCGATCCATCGAACTGGCGCGCGACCGCGAGCCCGGGTGCTCGCCCACCAGGAAGCGGCCCGGCACCACCCAATACGTCGTGTCGATCGGACGTGGCCTGGTCCAGTCGGGTCCGGCATTGGCTGCTGGCGTCTTCGGCGTCATTGCCGCCATGATAAGGCAACGGGGTGCGGCTGCCCGCGCGGCTGTGAGAGACTTGGGGCGAATTTCACAGGGGGAGACGCTCGTGCTGAAACAGCTGGCAGCCCGTAAGTCGGTAGCTGCGATGACTCGCGAGATCGAATCCGGGCCCAAGCTGAACCGCGTACTGAACCGCCGGGCACTGACCTCCGTCGGCCTGGGGTCGATGATCGGCAGCGGCATTTTCGTCCTGACAGGCACCGTGGCGGCCCAGCACACGGGCCCCGCCGTCACCCTCGCCTTCCTCGTGGCCGCCATCGGTTGCGGCCTGGCAGCGCTCTGCTACGCCGAGCTGGCCTCGATGATCCCGATCTCGGGCAGCGCCTACAGCTACACGTACGCGACGCTCGGTGAAGGGGTCGCCTGGTTCGTCGGCTGGAACCTCGCGCTCGAATATGTCATGTCGGGCGCGGCCGTCGCGGTCGGATGGTCCGGCTACGTCGTCAACCTGCTCGCCGAATTCGGCCTCCACCTGCCGGAAGCGCTCACCAACGCGCCGCTCGGCAAGGGCGCGGACAATCACCTGATGACGACGGGCGCCCTGGTCAACGTGCCGGCCGTGCTCATCGTCGCGCTGCTGACGTGGGTCTGCTACATCGGCGTGAAGCAATCGACGCGCGTCAACAACGTGATGGTGATCATCAAGATCCTGATCATCATCCTGTTCATCGCGGTCGGCATCAAGTACGTTTCACCCGCGCTCTGGCAACCCTACCTTCCCGCCAATACGGGCACTTCGGGACAGTTCGGTTTCAGTGGCGTCATGCAGGGCGCCGCGATCATCTTCTTTGCCTACATCGGCTTCGACCAGGCCGCGACGACGGCGCAGGAAGCCCGCAATCCGCAGCGCGACGTGCCGTGGGGCATCATCGCGGCGCTGATCATCTCAACCACGCTCTATGTCCTGATGTCTGCCGTGATGACCGGCATGGTGTCGTACACGGAACTCAACGT
>JBAVJR010000494.1:0-4300 GCA_049687855.1 Steroidobacteraceae bacterium
GCTGAACATCGCGCAGAGTGCCCTTTCCCGGCATGTCATCTCGCTCGAGAACCTGATCGGCGTGAAACTGTTCGAACGCCGGCCCCATTCGCTGGTGCTGACCGCCGCTGGGGAACACCTGCTGCCCGTCGTGTCCCGTTCGTTCGACCGCCTCGAGCATGCCATCGACGAGATCCGCGACTCCCGGACGCCGCGGCTGCGCACGCTGCGCGTGCAGATGCCGCCGAGCTTTGCCGCGCACATGATGGTGCCGCTGCTGCAGGATTTCCGCTCCGACCACCCGGAAGTCGAAATCGACCTGGTCAGTCCCTATGGCATCGGTCCGCCGGCTGCGGATGTCGACATCGCGGTGCTGTACACGCGACCCACCGTCACGGAGCGTGTCAGCGACTTGCTCTGGCCCGTGCACCTCGGCGTCGTCTGTCACCCGGACGTCGCCGCGCGGCACGCCGAGAAAGACCTGGAATCATTCGTGGGTGACAACGAACTCGTGCACATGCGTGTCGAGGGACTGCCGCGCCGGTACTTCTGGTCGCAGTTCGTGCGCCACGCCGGCCTCACCGGACTCGACGTGGAACGGGGCCTCGTGTTCGACACGGAGATTCTCACGGTGCAGTACGTGCTGAGCGGTTCGGGTGTCGCGCTGGTGGACCTCGACCTGTTCCGTGATCACCTCACTTCAGGAAGGCTCGTGCAGCCCTATGCAATGACGTTGAACGACGGCTTTGGCTACTACCTCGTCACGGACCCGGAAGCGTTGAGCGACACCGCCACGGCGCTCTTCCGCTCGTGGCTCATCGAGCAGTTCGGTCCGGGGACCAAGTCTCCTGCCAGCGCCGCCGAGCGCACGGCCGCTAGCATCCCTGGAGTCGATCGAACATGAGCGAAATCGAATCGAGCAGCCCGCGCCGCGGCACGGGCCGCCGACGTCCGGCCGCCGCCAACGCGCCTGCACCGGCGCCCGAGCGGTCGCGCGCCTACCGGCACCTGGTCAATCCGTTCGACCATCCGCGCATCTACTCGGACGACCAGGTCGCGGCGATCCACGTAGCGGCACTCACGTTGCTGGAAAACCAGGGCATGAAGGTGCTTTCGGCCATCGGGCGGCAACGCTACGCGCAGGCGGGCGCGCAAGTCGACGAGGCGACGCAGGTCGTGCGCCTCGACCGGGGCCTCGTGGCCAAGGCGCTGGCCACGACGCCGAGCGAGTTCACGTTCCACACGCTGAACCCGGAGTTCAACGTAACCGTTGGCGGCCGGCACGTGTGCTTTGCGCCGACGTCCGGCCCGCCCAATAACATGGACCTCCACCACGGTCGGCGTGCCGGCACGCTGGAGGACTACTGCAACCTGATCAAGCTCTGCCAGAGCTTCGACATCATCCATTCGCTGGGAGGCGCGGTCGAGCCGCAGGACAGCCCGGTGCAGGACCGGCACTACGAGACCACGCGCGCGCAGTTGCTGCTGTCGGACAAAGTGCCGTTCCTCTATGCGCGCGGCTCGCGCCAGATCGCCGACTGTCTCGAGATGATCCGCATCGCGCATCGCGTCAGCCCGGAGGAGTTCAAGCAGCGGCCGTACACGTGGACGGTGATCAACACCAATTCGCCGCTGCAGCTCGACGTCCCGATGGCCGAGGGCATCATCGACATGGCCGCGGCCGGGCAGGTGCTGATCATCACGCCATTCACGCTGGCGGGCGCGATGGCGCCGGTGACGATCACCGGCGCGTTGACGCTGGCGCACGCCGAGGCACTGGCGGGCATCACCCTCGCGCAGAGCGTGCGGCCGGGGACGCCGATCTTGTACGGCAGCTTCACGTCCAACGTCGACATGAAGTCGGGCTCGCCGGCGTTCGGCACGCCGGAGTATGCCAAGGCCGCGTTTGGCGCGGGTCAGCTGGCGCGCTACATCAAGGTGCCGTGGCGCTCGTCGAACGCGACGGCCTCGAACACGCCCGACGCGCAGGCTGCCTACGAGGCCCAGATGAGCCTGTGGGGCGCGCTCATGGGCGGCGCCAACTTCATGCTGCACGCGGCCGGCTGGGTCGAGGGCGGACTCTCGACGTCCTACGAGAAATTCATCATGGACGTCGAAATGCTGCAGATGTTCGGCGAGCTGTTCCAGCCCGTCGGCGCCGAGGCGTCGGACATGGCGCTCGAGGCCATCGCGGAAGTCGGCTACGGCGGGCACTTCTTCGCCTGCGGCCATACGATGGAGCGCTACCGGACGGCGTTCTACACGCCGCTGATCTCGGACTGGCGCAACTACGGTGCCTGGTCGAACGACGGCGCGAAGACGGCGACCGAGCGCGCCAATGCGGTGTACCAGGAAACGCTCGCGCGCTTCGTGGCGCCAGAACGCGACCCGGCGCTGGCCGAGGAACTGAACGCGTTCGTCGACCGGCGCGTGGCCGAGGGCGGCGCGCCTCCGATCACCTGACTCGGCCCGTGACCTGCGTACCCAGGCAGGGGCCTTGATTTGCAGCAAAGTCGATTCAGTTAAACGACTAGAACATTGAGCGGGGATTGGCATGCGGAACCAGGTCCAGGTGGCGGTGATCGGTGGCGGCGTCGTGGGCGCGAGCGTGCTCTATCACCTGACGAAGGCGGGCTGGAAGGATGTGCTGCTCATCGAGCGGGCGGAGCTCACCTCGGGCTCGACCTGGCACGCGGCGGGCGGCATGCACACCGTCAACGGCGACCCCAACGTCGCCAAGCTGCAGCAGTACACGATCGAGCTGTACAAGGAGATCGAGGCGATTTCCGGCGTGTCGTGCGGTGTGCACATCACGGGCGGCCTGATGCTCGCAGGCACGCCCGAGCGCGTCGACTGGCTGCGCATGGCCGTGGCACGCGGCCGCTACCTCGGCATGGACCTGCAGCTGATCTCGCCGGCCGAGGCGAAGAAAATCTATCCGCTGCTGGAGGAGAAGCACTTCCTCGGCGCAATCCTCGACCCGATCGAAGGCCATGTCGATCCGTACGGCGTTACACACGCGTACGCGAAGTCCGCGCAGCTTGCGGGCGCCGAAGTCGTGCGCCAGAACCGCGTACTCGACACCCGGCAGCGTGCCGACGGCACCTGGGACGTCATCACCGAGAAGGGCACCGTGCACGCCGAGCACGTGGTCAATGCGGGCGGCCTCTGGGCGCGTGAAGTCGGTCGTTTCGTCGGGCTCGAGTTGCCGATCCTCGCGATGGAGCACCAGTACTTCATCACCGAAGACCTGCCCGAGCTGAAGGGCCAGCAGGAACTGCTGCACGTCATCGACTTCGAAGCCGAGATCTACATGCGGCAGGAACGGCAGGGCATGCTGCTCGGCACCTACGAGCGCGCGGGCGTGCCTTGGTCGCCGCAGACGACGCCCTGGGACTTCGGCCAGGACCTGCTGCCGAACGACCTCGAGCGCATCGCGCCGAGCGTCACGGTGGCGTTCGAACATTTCCCGCGCCTCGAAAGCGCGGGCATCAAGAAAGTCGTGAACGGTCCGTTCACGTTCGCACCGGACGGCAACCCGCTCGTCGGTCCGATCAAGGGACTGAAGAATTACTGGGTGGCCTGCGGCGTCATGGCGGGATTCAGCCAGGGTGGTGGCGTGGGTCTGTCGCTCGCCAACTGGATGGTCGAAGGCGACCCGGGCGCCGACATCTGGGCGATGGACGTCGCGCGCTACGGCGACTGGGCCAACCGGGCCTACACGAATGCGAAGGTACGCGAGAACTACTCGCGACGCTTCCGCATCCGTTTCCCGAACGAGGAACTCGAGGCCGCGCGTCCGCTGCGTACGACGCCGATCTACGAAAAGCTGCAGGCCGAAAACGCCGTGTTCGGCGACTACTGCACGCTCGAGCATCCGCTGTGGTTCGCGCCGAAGGGCACGCCGGCGAAGGAGGATGCGACATTCCGTCGCTCGAATGCCCATCCGCACGTCGCCGGAGAATGCCGGGCGGTACGCGAGGGCTGCGGCCTGATCGAGATCTCCAACTACGGCAAGTTCGAGATCACGGGGCCGGGCGCCGCGGGCTGGCTGTCCAAGATCATGGCGTGCAAGGTGCCTGCCGTGGGACGCATCGCACTGTCGCCCATGCTCAACGACCGCGGCCGGTTGATCGGCGACTTCACGCTGTGCCGGGTCTCGGACGAGCGCTTCTTCGTCGTCGGCACGTACGCGGCTGAAGTGTTCTACATGCGCTGGTTCGAGCAGCACCTGCCGCCGACCGGCGTCTCCGTGCGGCCCTGCGCCATGGAATACCTCGGGCTGTCGGTGGCTGGCCCCGCATCGCGCGCAGTGCTGCAG
>JBAVJR010000495.1:0-12898 GCA_049687855.1 Steroidobacteraceae bacterium
TAGCCGCGGCCGCGCGCGCCGTCACGGGTGACGCGCTCTTGTGGGCCCGCCGCGCCGTGTACAGGCTCGGCGGCCTGCCGATCCTTGTGCAGGAAGTCTTCCTGCCCGGGTTGCTGCGCGTGCAGGCGGCGGCCCGTTCGCACTCCGAGGAGCACTCCATGACGGCCGATCCGCTGCCATTTGCCGTACCGCGTCCCACCGTCGCGATCTCGGGCACCGCGGCGCGTTTCCCGGTCCACCGCATCTACTGCGTCGGGCGCAATTACGCTGCGCACGTACGCGAGATGGGATCGGATCCGGCGCGCGAGCCGCCGTGCTTCTTCACCAAGCCTGCCGACGCGGTGGTCGCGAACGGTTCGCCCGTGCGTTACCCGCCGCGGACGTCGAACCTGCACCACGAGGTGGAACTCGTCGTCGCGATCGGCAAGGGCGGCAAGCAGGTGTCTGTGGCCGAGGCGCTCGAGCACGTGTTTGGTTACGCGGTCGGGAATGACCTGACGCGTCGCGACCTGCAGACCCATGCGAAGGACAACGGACTGCCCTGGGACGTCGCGAAGGCGTTCGATCACTCGGCCCCGATTACGGCGATCCGTCCCGTGACGGACGGTGGTCACCTCGCGTCGGGTCGCATCTGGCTCGAGGTCAACGGACAGTCGCGACAGGACGCCAACCTGTCCGAGTTGATCTGGAGCGTGCCCGAGATCGTGGCCGAGCTCTCGACGCTGTTCGAACTGCAGGCAGGCGACCTGATCTTCACCGGCACGCCGGCCGGCGTCGGCGCCGTGCAGCGCGGCGACAGCATCGTGGCCGGCATCGACGGGCTCGACACGCTCCGCACGACCATCGTCTGAACGCTTGGGGGGGGAAGCAGATGGCATTCCGGTTGTACACGTACTGGCGCAGTTCGGCGGCGTACCGCGTCCGCATTGCGCTGGCGCTCAAGGGGCTCGATTACGAGTCCGTACCGAAGCACCTGCTGCGCGACGGCGGCGAGCAGCGCAAGCCTGATTATCTCGCGCTCAACCCGCAGGGCCTGATCCCGGCGCTGGCTGACGACGGCTTCGTCATTCCGCAGTCGCTCGCCATCTGCGAATACCTCGAAGAGATCCATCCGGAGCCGCAGCTGCTGCCGGGCTCTGCGCGGGACCGCGCGACCGTCCGCGGCATGGCCATGGTCGTTGCCTGCGATACGCATCCGCTCAACAACCTGCCGATCATGGGTTACCTGCGCCGTGAATTCGGCGCGGACGACGCGGCCGTCAACCGCTGGGTGGCGCACTGGATCGATCGCGGCTTTGCAGCACTCGAGCGCTGGGTGGGTTCGATGCCGGGGGCCCCGGTCGAGGTTGGCCAGCAGCGCCTCTGCTTCGGCAACGCCCCGACCCTAGCGGACGTGTGCCTGGTGCCGCAGATGTACAACGCGCGCCGCTTCAGCGTCGACGTCACGCCCTATCCGCGGCTGGTCGCGATCTGCGCGCACCTCGAAGGATTGCCTGCATTCCAGTCGGCCCGGCCGGAGAACCAGGCGGACGCCGAGACGAAGTGACTCACCGCGGGCGACGAGTCATCGGTCGTCGGTGATTCGGCGGTAAGATGGACGCATTCGCTCATTCATTGCCAGTGATCGATCACTGCCGGGGAACGCCATGGTGACTGCCGTCGTCCTGATCAAGGCCGAGACCGACAAGGTGCCGGAACTGGCTCAGACCATGGCCGAGCTCGAAGGTGTCAGCGAAGTGTTCTCGGTCGCCGGCCAGTACGACCTCGTCGCGCTGGTGCGCGTGCGCGAGAACGAAGACCTGGCGCGCGTGATCAGCGAGAAGATGCGCAAGCTGCCGGGGATCACGGGCTCGGAGACGCTGATCTCCTTCAAGGTCTATTCGAAGCAGGACCTCGACGCCGGCTTTCAGCTCGGCCTCGACTGAGCTTTTCCACTTCGCCCGCCGCAATCAAGCCTGGCGACCGCGGATTCGCGCGGCCAGCAGCGGCATGAAGAACATGGCCAGCAGGCCGAAACCCATCAAGCCGCCGCGTGCGAGATCGTAGTCCGCGAGGATTCTCGCCCAGTCGAAGTGGAACACGGCACGGCCCAGCCCGACCTCGAACGCGACGGTAGCCGCGACCCAGAGCGCGCCGATGGCCAGCAGCTGCCGGCGGGTCTGCGCCCCGATCCAGCGCGTGAACGCCAGTGCGATCACGAAGATGATCGCAGTGCCGATGAAGACGCCGACCCGGCGCGCCGGGAAATCGCCGATCGCCGGTGCGAGATACAACGTCCGCAGCGTGCCATGCACCGATTCGGCGGCGATGATGACCAGCCAGACGAGCAGGGCGCGAAACCACGGCATGACGGATTGGCCCGCCACGCGCCGACCTAGAGCGTTCCGCCCAGGCGACGCAGCGCGTCTGGCTGGAAATCACCGGCCCTGGCCCTGGCGTTGAACTGGATCGGCTCCTTGACCTCGTTGTCGAGCCCGCCAACCAGGTAACCGCCGCTGTTGAGGTCGTGGTAGATGCCGAAACGGTAGAACGGAACCTGTGCGTCGTACGCCTGCAACAGGCCGTGCATCGCAGCGCGCCACAGATCGCCGCGCGTGTCGTAAGCATCCTCGGCCAGCACCGACCAGCTGTCCTCGTCGAGATAGAGCGTCCGCTTGCCGTAGATGTGACGCTGACCCGGCTTGAGCGTGCCTTCCACCACCCACACGCGATGCAGTTCGTAGCGCACGTAGTCGGGGTTGATCGACTTCGGCCGGATGATGTCCTTGTACTTGAGCGACTTGTCTGACAGCTTGTACGAGTTGTAGGGCACGTAGATTTCGCGCTTGCCGAGCAGCTTCCACTCGAAGCGGTCGGGTGCTCCGTTGTAGCCGTCGACCTGGTCGGTCGTCAGCATGCCCTCGGAGCCGTCGTTGATGCCGTCGTATGCCAGGTCCGGCGCGCGACGCACGCGGCGTTGTCCGGAGTTGTAGATCCACGCTGAGCGCTGTTCCGCGACCTGGTCCACCGGTTCGTGCACCAGGAAAATCGTGCCGCGCAGCGTCGTCGGTTCAGTGAAATAGCCGAGTGCGTAGAAGAGCCGGTTGGGCTCGACGTTGTCGACGTTCGCCGCGTAGATGCGTTGCGACCAGAAGCCGATCTTGAAGAAGTCGCCGTTGGGCCGGACCGGGAACGAGTGTCCGGCGCGGACGATGCCCCCGCCAAGATAACGCACCAGGTGATTCCAGATCGCCTCGAGACCGTTTTCGGGAATCGGGAAGGGCGTAGTGGAGCCGTTCAGGTTCTTGAGGCCGAAGCCCTGCAGCGAGACCTTGCCCGCCTGCGCGATGACGCGATCCGTCACGGCCTTCGGATAGCCGATCGTACGACGCGTCGGGTACACGTTCATGCGGAAGTTCTGCGGATACTTGCGCAGCAGCGCTGCCTGCCCCTTGGTCAGCTTCGCTTCGTACTGGCCGACGTTCGCCGGGTTGATCGTAAAGAGCAGCTTGTCGTTCGGAAACGGATCGACGTAGCCCTGCTGCGGTGTCCAGCCTGCGGGGGCCTGCATCAGGCCGCCGTCCCAGGCGGGAATCGTGCCGTCGGCATTGCCGGCGCGCTCGGCGCCGACGGGCGTGAGGTCCTTGCCGAGGTGGGAGTAGTCAGCGGCGCCGGCGCTGACGGCGCAGCTCAGCAAGGCGATCGCGACTGTCGAAGCGCAAAGTGTCGAGAAGCCGGCACGAGTTGCGGACGGGTTCCGGCAGACCGTCGCGAGCCATGGACGGCGAGCGCGAGCCCCCAGGGATGGGTTTACGGCGCGTCTGCCGAAACCCGTCTGGAACGTGGTGACGGCGATCGACTTGCGCATGCTTAAGACTCCGGCGCGTCTGCGAGTCCTCCGATGCTAACGCGTTCGCGCACGGCGCGTTACCCCTCGCCGCGGTGCCTGGCACCCACGCGCTGGTACGCCTCGCGGAACGGAATGCCTTCCTTCGCGACCAGCTCGTTGGCCTCGGCCGCCGCATGGATGTCGGCGTCCATGCGGATACGCTCCGGCACGAACTGCACCTGCGGAATCGCCGCGGCCATGATGTCGAGCGACTCGACGCAGATGTCGATCGAGCGGAACAGCGGCGCCTTGATCAGCTGCAGGTCGCGCTGGTAACCGGAGGGCAGCTTGGCCGTGATGCCGAGCACTTCCGCCAGGCACGCCTGGGCCGTCGCCGTGCGGCCGCGCACCAGCTCGAAGACGTCCGGATTGCGCTTCTGCGGCATGATCGACGAGCCGGTCGTGAATTCATCGGGCAGCTGCACGAAGCCGAACTCGCGCGTGTAGAAGAGCAGCAGGTCGGATGCGAGCCGGCCGAGATCCTGCATCAGCAGCGTCACCTGGAACAGCACTTCGGCTTCCGCCTTGCCGCGCGAGAGCTGCACGGCCGTCACCGGCTCGTGATTCGCAGGGAAGGCGAGCTTCGCGCGCGTCGCATCGCGGTTCACGGGCAGGTTCGGCGTGCCGTAACCCGCCGCCGAACCCAGCGGATTCTTGCCGATGCGCCGGTGTGAGTGACGCAGTCCCTCGATGTCGTCGCGGATTTCCGCAGCGAAGCCCCGCGCCCAGAGTGCGACAGAACTCGGCATCGCCTGCTGCATGTGCGTGTAGCCAGGCAGCACTATCGAGCCCTGGTCGGCCGCCAGCCCGTCCAGCGCTTCGGCGACGAGCCGGGCTCCCTCAGCGAGGGTCTCGACGGCGTCGCGCAGGTATAGTCGCAGTGCCGTGAGCACCTGGTCGTTGCGCGAGCGACCGGCATGCAGGCGCGCACCCGCGGTACCGATCTTGCGCGTGAGCAACGTCTCGAGCGCCGTCTGCCCGTCCTCGAGGTCGAGCGTCACCGACCACTCGCCACGGGCGTGCGCAGCGGCAATTTCGCCAAGGCCGGTCCGGATCGCGTCCAGTTCGTCCGCTGCGAGCAGGCCGCATTCGTGCAGCATCTCGGCGTGCGCGATCGAGGCGCGCACGTCGTAGGCCACGAGCCGGTTGTCGAGGGCGTGATCCTCGCCTGCCGTGTAACGCAGCACCCGTTCGTCGAGGGGCGCGCCCTTGTCCCAAAGCCTGGTCATGCAGTGGTCCTTCGTAGAGGGAAGGGGTTAGGGGATAGGGGTTAGTCGGAGACGATGCGCGCCTGCGACTATCCGCTATTGGCCCTGTTCCGCGGCAGTCAGGGCCTTGGTGTCCGCGACGACCAATGTGCCCTTGCCTTCGTTCGTGAAGATCTCCGCGAGCAGCGAGTCGGTCTCGGCGTACGAGATCACGTGCACGCGGCGGACGCCCCCGCGAATCGCGGCTTCGATCGCGCTCGACTTCGGCAACATGCCGTCGGTGATCGCACCCTTCTCGCGCAGTCGGTGCAAGCCGGCGAGGTCGGTGTACGAGATCAGCGACTGCGGGTCGTCGACGCGTTCGAGAATGCCGGGTGCGCCAGTGCATAGGATCAGCTTCTCAGCGACCAGCGTGCCGCCGATGGCGGCCGCCACCGTGTCGGCGTTGATGTTGAGCAACTGGCCCGAGTTGTCGCACGACAGCGGGCTCACGACCGGCAGGAAGCCGCTGTCCAGCAGCCGCGTCACGACGGTGCCGTCGATGCCGTCGATGTCGCCCACCATGCCGTAGTCGACGACCTCACCGCTTGCCAGCGTCACCGGGGCGCGGCGGTGCGCCTGCACCAAGCCGCCGTCGATGCCGCCGATGCCGATCGCGTCGATGCCGAAGCTGCGGCACAGCGCGACCAGTTGCGTGTTGATCAGGCCGTTCAGGACCATGCTGGTCGCGTCGATGGCCGATGCGTCCGTGACGCGACGGCCCTGGACCATGCGCGTCTGCACGCCGAGCTTCGCCGTCACCTCGTCGAGCTGGGGGCCGCCGCCGTGCACGAGCACGACGCGAATGCCGAGGTGGTGCAGGATCGCCACCTGCTCGACGAAGGCGCGCATCGTCCCGGTGTCGCGGAACGCTCCGCCCCCGGTCTTGATGACGAAGACCTTGCCCTTGTACATGTGGATGTAAGGAGCCGCGCCGCGCAGCGCCCGCACCGTGACCGCCTGTTCGACCTTGTGTCCGATCATCGTCAGTTCCCCTTGAGCAATCTGTGCAGCACGGCCATCTGGACGACCATGCGATTGGCGGCTTCGCGGATCACGCGGCTGCGCGGCCCGTCGAGAATCTCGTCGGCGACCGCGACGTTGCGGCGCACCGGCAGGCAGTGCATGAAATGACAGTCGGCCTGCGCGCGCTGGAACCAGCTCTCGCGCACGCACCAGTCGCCGAGCGGTGCACGGGCCTTCGCTTCCGCTTCGGCGTCACCGTAATGCTGCGGCGAGCCCCATTCCTTTGCGTACACGACGTGCGCGCCACGCAATGCCGATTCGCGGTCGGCAGTCTCCGAGACGTTGCCGCCCGAGGCAGCGGCGGCTGCCCGCGCCTTGTGCATGATCGCGTCGGGCAGTGCGTATCCCTCGGGCCGCAGCACGACGACGTCCATGCCGCGCTGCGCCGCCATATGCACGGTTGCAGCCGGCACGGCGAGCGGCAACGCACGCGGATGCGAGACCCAGCTCAGCACGAACTTGCCGGCCCGCGGCACGGCGAGCTCGTCCATCGTCCGCCAGTCCGCGAGTGCCTGGCACGGATGATTGACGGCCGATTCCAGGTTCACCAGCGGCTTCGGGCAAAGGCCCGCCATGCGCATGAATTGCTCCTCGGCAAGGTCCGCCGCGAGCTCCTTGCCTTCCGCGAACGAACGGATGCCGAGGGCGTCGCAATACGAGGCGAGCACGGGAATCGCCTCGCGTACGTGCTCGGCCGCGGCCCCGTTCATGATCGCGCCGTCCCGCGTCTCGACCTGCCACGTGCCCTGGCCTGGCGTCACGACGAATGCCGTGCCGCCGAGACGCTGCATGCCCGCCTGGAACGAGGCCAGCGTGCGCAGCGACGGGTTCAGGAACAGCAGCCCGAGAATCTTCCCGGCGAGCGCCGTCGGCTCGGGCCGGTCCTGCAGGCTCTGTGCGAGCGCGAGCAGGTCCACGACTTCGTCGCGGGATAGATCGGCAAGGTCGAGAAAGTTGCGCAGGGCGTTCAGGCCGGCAGCGAGGCCAGGGCGTCGCGCAACTGCTCGACGTGCTGCGACTCCAGTACGTAGGGGGCGAGGATCCGGACGATGTGCGGGTCGGCGCTGGTCCCCGTCAGGATGTCGTGCCGCTCGAGCAGCTCGCGCTGCACGTCCTTTGCCGGCCGGCGCGTGCGCAACCCGAGCAGGAATCCGGCGCCCTGCGTACCCGTCACCGGCCCGACGACGCAGGTTTCGCGCAGCTGCTGCGACAGCTTGCGCACGTTCGCGAGCAAGCCTTCGCTTTCGATGATGTCCACTACGGCCTCGATCATCGCGCAGGCCATCGGGCCGCCACCGAAGGTCGTACCGAGATCGTCCGTCTTCAGGTGGCCCGCAACGTGATCCGCCATCAGCAGCGCAGCGCAGGGGAAGCCGGCGCCGAGGGCCTTGGCCGTCGTGATCATGTCGGGTGAGACGCCATACATGTTCGCTGCGAACGGGTAACCGGTGCGACCCATGCCGCACTGCACTTCGTCGAAAACGAGCAGCGCGCAGGTGTCGGTGCACCGCTTGCGCAGCGCCGTGAGGAACGGTTCGCCGAGGTCGAGCGCACCGCCGACCCCTTGCACCGGTTCGACGATCACCGCGGCCGTGTCCGTGCCGATGATCCGCTCGATCGCAGCGAGATCGCCGCGCGGCACGAACTCGACGTCGAACGGTGCCTGCGGAAAGCCATACCACTTCTTGGCCGCGCCCCAGGTCACGGCGCCGGCCGCAGCCGTGCGGCCGTGGAAGCTGCCTTCAATGGCAACGACCTTGCGCCGGCCCGTGATGCGCAGTGCCAGCTTCAGCGCGTTCTCGTTTGCCTCGGCGCCCGTGCTGATGAAGAACGCGGTGTTCAGTCCGAGGCCCGCAAACTGCGTGAGGCGCAGGGCGGCTCGCGCACGCACGTCGAGCGGCACGGCATTGCTCTGGAAGATCAGTGCCTTCGCCTGGCCTTCGAGCGCGGCGAGCAGCCGCGGGTGCGAGTACCCGAGCGCCGCAACCGCGTGTCCGCCGTACAGGTCCAGCACTTTCCGGCCGTCGCGCAGGTTCAGGTACACGCCGGAGCCGTCGACGACGTCGATGGCCCACTGCGAATACACCGGCGCGAGGTGGTCGGCAGGTGGCGCCCAATTGACGACGGCATTCATCAGGTCCACCCCGGTGCAGGCGTCATCAGGCCGGCGGTCTCTTCGTGCCCGAACATGCGGTTCATCCATTGCACGGCTCCGCCGGCCGCCCCCTTGGTCAGGTTGTCGATCGCGCACATCACGGCGACCGTGCGGCCGTTGCTGACGCCGGAGAGTTCGGCGAAGTTGCTGGCGACGACGTCCTTGAGGCGCGGCATTTCGCCGCTGACGCGCACGAAGACGGACTGGTCGTAATACTCGCGCAACGCGTGCACGAGTTCGTGCGTCGACATCGATTCCTGCAGCGTCGCCTGGACGGTCACGTGAATGCCGCGCGCGAACGGACCGCTGTGCGGCACGAAGGCATAGTCTGCCTGTGTTCCCGAGGCCGCCAGTGCCAGTGCCGTGATCTCCGGCGTGTGCCGGTGCGCGAGCGCGTTGTAAGAGTACAGGTCGCTGTGACGTTGCGGATGGTGCGTGCCGGCCACGGGCTGACGGCCCGAGCCGGTGCTGCCGGTCACGCCGGACACGAACAGGCGAGGCTCGACGAGACCGAGCGCAAGCAGCGGCACGCTCGCGAGCAGCACGGCAGTCGCGAAGCACCCGGGGTGCGCCACGTGGGGCGTGGGCAGCGCATTCAGGTGCTCGGGCACCGCGCACGTGAACTCGCCGAGCCGGTCCGGTGCGCCGTGAGCGTGCTTGTAGACTGCCTCGTAGGCATCCGCGCTCGAGTAGCGGAAGTCCGCCGAGATGTCGACGACGCGCGCCTGCGTTTCGGCCTGCTCGGCGGCCGTCAGCAGCCGGTCGATCAGGGCAGCCGAGACGCCATGCGGCGCCGCCGAGAAGACGGCGGTCGTCGGATTCGCCGTGACGTACTCCAGGATCTCTTCGTGGTTCGCGAAGCGCAGGTGCGGCAGCACGGGCTGCAGGTGACGGAAGAACTGCGCGACGGGCTCGTCGGGCTGGCTGTCCGAGGCGACCGCTGCCAGGTCGAAGTACGGATGCGACGCGAGCAGGCGCAACAGTTCGCCGGCGACGTAGCCGGTGCCGCCCAGCACGATCGCAGGCGTCCGGGCGCTCATTGATTGACCGCCGCCGCGGGCTGCGCTGCGAGGCCCAGCGCATCGATGATGTGGTCGCCGAGGGCGGCGCCGGCGGTGATTGCATTGAACGCGCGCACCTGCATCTGCTGCTCAATGATGTTCACGCCCACGGCATTGTCCGTGGCGGGACCAGTGACCGCACAGGGCTCGATGCTGAACCGCTCCCGCAGCAGCTTGACGCCGCCCCAGGCTGCAACCGGATCATTGGCGGAGAGAATCACCGCGGTCAGCGACCTGGCGATGTCCGGCGCCGACAGGATCGCCTCGACGCCGTAGGCGCCGAGCAGGCCATCGCCGAGTTCGAAGATCACGACGTCTGGCTTGCCCTGGGTCATCTCCGTGAGCATGGTCCGCGTCAGGGCGGGACCGGACGCGGCGGTCGTCGTGACGATGCCGAAGTCCGTGAAGATCTGGCTGCGACGCGCGCCCGCGTCCTCCATCGCCAGGATGTCGCGACGCAGCGAGACGCCCGTCGCCTTGAACGCGTGCACGGCGACACCGCGATGCCGCATGCGGCTCACGATCGCACAGGCAGCGGCGGTCTTGCCGGCTTCCATGCAGGTGCCGGCAAGCGCCACGATCGGCACGCCGTGGGTGTCGAGCGTCGCGCCCTGGTCGAGGCGGTGGTACCCGACGCGTGCGGGCACGCCGATGCGTTCGCCGAGGATCGGAAACTGCAGCACGCAGCCGAGCACGCGCGCGTTGAACGGTTGGCCCCGTTCGGGATTGATCGAATCGCAGATGCCGAGCACGCCGCCGATGTTGAGCACCTGGATGACGTCACCCACGGCCACCTGTTCGGGGATGTGCCCCGAGTAGCCGAACAGTGCCTGCCGGTGCCCGAGCGCGCCGACCATCACGTCGCCCTTCGATACCTTGGCCATGCGGCCGCTGGTGAGTTCGAGCTGGTTGTAGGTCGACTTGTTGGTGAGCACCTCGACGACCAGCACCACGCCTTCCTCGCAGGGAATGTCAGTGGTGGCGACACGGAGTTCGTGGCCGAGGCCGCAGGCCTGCGCGATGGAGGCGATCTTGTCCACGACGACTGTCTTCATCTGCATGACGTTTTCCCCGAGGCCGAAGGCCGTGCTCAGTTGCGCCCGGCGCGCGTGTAGAAGATGCCCGGCAGCGCCAGCATCTTGGAGAAGCCGTGGGCCTCGGCGGCCGTCCACTCGCCGGCCGATTCGCCGTAGGCGCCCTTCGACGCCTTCATCAGCGAGTACCGCGACGAGGTGCCCTCGATGAAGACGACACCCGGGCGGAACAGGACGTGCACTTCACCGGTGACGCGCTGCTGCGTCGAGACGAAGAAGGCCTCGATGTCGCGACACACCGGGTCGAGGTGCTGGCCTTCGTGCACGAGGTCGCCATACGGTGAAGCCAGCATGTCCTTGACCCGGGCCTGGCGGGCCGACAGCACGAGCTTCTCGAGTTCGCGATGCGCCGTGAGCAGCACCTCGGCCGCCGGTGCTTCGAACGCCACGCGGCCCTTGAAGCCGATGATCGTGTCGCCCAGGTGTATGCCGCGGCCGACGCCGAACTTCGCGCCGATCGTCTCCACCTGCTCGATGAGGCTCACCGCGTCGAGCGGCTTGCCGTCGAGCGCATTCGGCACGCCGGCTGCGAAGCCGATCGTGTGCCGTTCCGGCGGGTGCGGGTGCGTGAAGGCGTCCTTCGTGAGCACCCAGGCGTCGTCGGGAATGCAGGTCTCGGAGACCAGCGTTTCCTTGCCGCCGATCGTCACGCCCCACAGGCCGCGATTTACCGAGTAGGCCGCGCCGAACGGCGGCACCGGGAGCTTGCGTGCCTGCAGATATTCCAGCTGCTCGGGCCGCTTGAAGGCATGGTCGCGGACCGGCGCGAGAATCTCGAGTTCGGGCGCCAGCGTCCGCAGCGCGACTTCGAAGCGCACCTGGTCGTTGCCCGCCGCGGTCGAGCCGTGGGCCACCACATCGGTGCCCAGCTGTCGCGCGAACTGCGCGACGGTCTGCGCCTGCAGCACGCGCTCCGCGCCCACGCACAGTGGGTACAGGTTGCCGCGACGCACGTTACCCATGACCAGGTACTTGAGCACCTGCTCGAAGTAGGCCGGACGCGCATCGACCAGGTGGTGCTCGACGGCACCCAGTGTCCGCGCGCGTTCCGCGAGGAGCTGCGCCGCCTCGGCGTCGATGCCGCCCGTGTTGACGGTCAGCGTGACGATCGGGCGACCATGCTTTTCCGCGAGCCAGGGCACGCAGAACGAGGTGTCGAGTCCGCCGGAAAAAGCGAGCAGGATGGGCTTGGCGCCCCGGGGTTGCGTGGTCATCGGGAAATCTCAGCGTCCGAAGTGGGTACGGAGGTGGTCGTGCAGGCGGCGCTGCGCTTTCGCACTTTCCGTCGCGATGAAGATCGTGTCGTCGCCGGCGATGGTGCCGATGACCTCGGGCCAGCCCGCCTTGTCGAGCGCGATGGCGACGCTCTGGGCGGTTCCCACGGACGTGCGCAGTACCGTCAACGTGGGCCCCGCGGCGCGGTAACCTTTGACGAACGAGCGGACCGTCTCGAAGTGGTTCGGAGTGAGCGCGTCGTCGCCGGCCGGCAGCAGGTAACCGTCGCCACCCTTGACCACGCCGAGTTCGCGCAGGTCGCGGCTGACGCTGGACTGGGTCGCGTCGTGGCCCTCGCGGTGGAGCAGGGTCACCAGCTCGGCCTGACGCGCAACGGCGTTCTGCCGCAGGATGCGGACGATCGCATCGCGACGCTGGGTCTGGGCATTGAGGTCGGCGGCCAAGGGCGTTGTGTCCGGTTGATGTGAATAAAAGGTGCGCAAATGTGCATAAGTATGCAGAGCGTGTCAAGCCCGGAATTCCCGGAATGAAGGATTGGCGCCTGGAGCACTTCCGCAGCCTGCAGGCGCTGGCGCGCACGGGCCTGCATTTCTGCAAGGACGAGTACGACCGCGAGCGTTACGAAGCCATCGAGCGCATCGCGTCGGAGCTGCTCGCCGCAGGTGCCGATGCCGACCCTGCCGAACTGCGGGCCGAGTGGTCCCGGGAGGGCGGGTATGTCACGCCCAAGGTGGAGGTGCGCGGCGCAGTGTTCCGCCCGGGGGACGGCAAGGTGCTGCTGGTGCGCGAAACGATGGACGGGTTGTGGACCCTGCCCGGTGGCTGGGTGGAAGTAAACGACTCGCCGTCCGGCGCCATCCGCAAGGAAGTCGAGCAGGAGTCCGGCTTTCGCGTGCGGGTGGTCAAGCTCGCGGCGCTGTACGACCGCAAAGCACACGGTCACACGCCGTCACTGCATCACAGCTGGAAGGCGTTCTTCCTGTGCGCGATCGAAGGCGGCGAGGCACGCGGCAGTTACGAGACGGATGCGGTCGATTTCTTCGACCCGGATCAGTTGCCGCCGATGTCCATCGGCCGTTGCACGCCGCAGCAGGTGTTGCGGATGCGGCAGCATTTCCTGCGGCCGGAGATTCCTACGGACTTTGACTGAGGTATCGCTGCAGGCCGGTGGATTTCATTGGCGTTCGTTCCGGGTCTGCCCCGGGCGAGCG
>JBAVJR010000496.1:0-1633 GCA_049687855.1 Steroidobacteraceae bacterium
TGGCAGTACCTGGTGGGCGACTGGACGATCATGCCGTACCGCATCGTGTGGACGATCATGGTGTTCTTCGGCGCGATCACGCACCTCGACCTCGCGTGGACCATCGCGGACACGCTCAACGCACTGATGGCGATTCCGAACCTGATCGCGCTGCTGGCATTGTCGCCGGTAGTCGTGCAGTTGACGCGCGCAGGCCTCGCCAGGGCCCTGCAGGACTGAGCTTTCGGTGGCGCTAACGCTGCGGCCGCCAGACACCCTCGCGTCGCGGATCCGCACCCGTCTCGAACGCCGGCGGATTGCCGTGCACGGCCACGCCGTGCAGGCCGGATTCCTCGCCGCGCCCCGACTTGAGTGCGACGCCTTTCTCCGCCAGCTGCGCCGCCAGCTCCGCCGGAATGCGCGGCATCTCGCCGTAGAAATCGGCGCCGCGTGCGATCAGGTTGGGAAGGTTGATCGCGTCCTGCAGCGGCAGGTTCCAGGCCAGCAGCCCGAGCAGCGCCTTGGCGTTGTAAGCGAGGATGGCCGAACCGCCGGGCGAGCCCACGGCGGCCACGAAAGCGCCGTCCGTCTTGCGCAGCACGATCGCCGGCGACATCGAAGAACGAGGCCGTTTGCCGCCCGCGACGGCGTTCGCCACGGGACGCCCGGCTTCATCGACGGCCGTGAACGAGAAGTCGGTGAGCTGGTTGTTCAGGAAGAAGCCGCCGACTGCACGCCCTGAGCCGAACAGCGACTCGACCGAGGTGGTCATCGAGATCACGTCGCCCTGGTCGTCGACGATCACGAAATGGCTCGTGCCCGGCACCTCGTCCGTCGCATCGATGCCGGCGAGCGTCATCACGGCACCCGGCGGAGTGCCTGCCTCCGGAGCGGCCGCAGCCGCCCGCTCGCCGATCAGCTGCGCGCGGTTGTCGAGGTAGCCACGGTCGAGCAGGCCTTCGACCGGCACGGCGACGAAACGCGGATCGGCCACGTAACGATCGCGGTCGGCATACATCAGCCGGCTCGCCTCGGCGAAGAGCAGCCACGCCTGCGGATCCGCCGGTCCACGCGACGCAATGTCGGTGCGTTCGAGCAGTCCCAGCAACTCGAGCAAGCCGACACCGCTCGACGGCGGCGGCGGCACGCAGACCACATAGACGCGGAACGGGCGGCACAGCGGCTGCACTTCGGCGGGGCGATAGGCCGCCATGTCCTGCAGCGTCAACCTGCCGGGGCGGGGCTCTGCCTGCGTGCGCGCGACGATCTGTTCCGCGAGCGGTCCTTCCAGCAAGGCACGCGGTCCGCGCGCGGCGATCGTGCGCAGCGTGTCCGCGTAGGCTGGGTTACGCAGCGTGTCGCCGGCCTTCACGATCGTGCCGTCTGGCTTGCTGAACAGCGCGCGCGCGTCAGGCAGCGTCGCCTGCGTGAACGAGCTGTTGGCGAAACGTCCAAGTCGCTGCGGCACGACGAAGCCTTGCTCGGCCGCGCGGATCGGTGCGCCGAACAATGACTGCCATGGCAGCCGGCCATGCTTCGAGTGCACCAGGCCCAGCATCGCGACGGCGCCGGGCACGCCCGTCGAGCGTCCGCTCGTGACTGCATCCGGATATGAACGCGGCGCGCCCTGTTCGTCCAGGAACATGTCCGGCGT
>JBAVJR010000497.1:0-1932 GCA_049687855.1 Steroidobacteraceae bacterium
GTGCCGGAACTGAGCGAGCTGCTGTACCTGATCCGCCCGGCCGGCCGCCATCTGCATCCGCTGCTCGAGGAGATCGAGGCGGGCGCCGCCGGGCGCGCGCCGTAGCGCCTCAGTTGCTGTACGTGCGCGGCTGGCGCAACAGCACGCGCAGCTCGGCGATCTCGCTGCGCAGCGCGCGTACCTCGCTGTGGAGGTCGGCCTCGATGTGCTCGCGCGCCTCTTCCACCGCGGCGATCGTCTCCGCCTTGTCGGCGTCAGTGAAGCTCTGCATGGCGCTGACGATAACGCCAATGAACAGGTTGAGCATCGTGAAGGTGGCCAACAGGATGAAGGGGATGAAGAAAGCCCAGGCAAACGGGTACAGCTCCATCACCGGCCGCACGATGCCCATCGACCAGCTCTCCAGCGTCATCACCTGGAACAGCGTGTACAGCGAGTCACCCAGCGTGCCGAACCAGTCGGGAAAGTCGGCGCCGAACAGGTTGGTCGCGATGACGGCGAATACATAGAACAGCAACCCAAGCACGACCGCGATCGAGCTCAGGCCCGGGATCGCGGCCAGCAGCCCGCCGACGACGCGGCGCATCGACGGCACGATGGTCAGGATGCGCAGCACGCGCAGCACGCGCAGCGCGCGCAGCACCGCGAAGGGTCCGCTGGCCGGCACCAGCGCGATGGCCACGACACTCAGGTCGAACACGCTCCAGGCATCGCGGAAGAAGGCGCCACGATGCGCCGCGATGCGCAGCACGATCTCGACCACGAACACGGCCAGGATGGCCTGGTCAAGCGCCCGCAACGTCGGGCCCCACGCCCGCATCGCCGCAGGCGAGGTTTCCAGCCCGAGGATGACGGCGTTGATGATGATCAGCGTGAGGATGCCGTTGTGTACAAGCGGGCTGGCAAGCCAGCTCTGCAGTCGGGTCGACGATGGTGCGGTACGGGGCGGGCTGGGTGGCATGAACGAGGCTCCGAGGGCGCCTGGGATGAGCCGCGCCCGTTGAATTGTGCCATGCCGGCGTGCTGATCGAGGTCGAGGACCGTGCCCCAATCGACCGCGCGATCCCTCAGCGTGCCCGCGCGTTCTTGCCGTGCAACGAGCGTTTACGCTGCGGATCCCGCCGCCGAACCGGCTCGGTCGCTAGCGTTGCGGCCGCCTATGCCACGATGACGAGCATGCGCATCGACAGGCTCACACGCCAATACCGAAATGCTCCGATATGGCCGCGGCTGCGTTGCGTAGCCGCAGCACGATGGGTGCCGTCAAGTGGCCTCAACGACAGCCGGCTGCCCGCGCGTCTTCCACAGCGACACCAGCACGCCACCGGCGATCAGCCCAAAGGTCACGCTCAGCGAGATCACCGCCGGAATCTTGCCGGTGATGCCGACCAGGAAGATCTTCGACCCGATGAACACCAGCACCAGGGCCAGCGCGTACTTCAGGTACTTGAAGCGGTGGATCATCGCCGCCAGCGCGAAATACAGCGCACGCAGCCCCAGGATGGCGAAGATGTTGCTCGTATAGACGATGAACGGGTCCGTGGTGATGGCGAAGATGGCCGGCACTGAGTCGACCGCGAAGATCAGATCGACGAACTCGATCAGCACCAGCGCCAGAAGCAGCGGCGTGGCAAAGCGCACCACCTTGCCGCTGGCTGGGTCGGGCTCGTGCACCCAGAAGGCGTTGCCACGCAGCCCATCGGTCACCCGCATGTGCCGCTTCAGGAACTTCAGCAGCGGGTTGTTGGCGATGTCGGGCATGTGGTCGGCGATGATCCACATCTTGATGCCCGTGAAGATCAGGAAGGCACCGAAAAGGTAAAGCACCCAGCTGAACTGGCTGACCAATGTGGCGCCGAGACCGATCATGATCGCGCGCAGCACGATCACGCCCAGGATGCCCCAGAACAGCACCCGGTGCTGGTACTGCCG
>JBAVJR010000498.1:0-5771 GCA_049687855.1 Steroidobacteraceae bacterium
GCTTGGCACCGCTGTCACATGCCTGTCACAGTGCGTCGGCAGACTGCGCACCAGAAAGAGGGGGCCCCGTGCGCCCCAAGTCGAACCACAGCAGAGGATGTCTTCATGAAGCTTTCCTGGCAGCAGATCACCCTCCCGGCGCTGGCGCTTGGCCTGATGGCCCTGGGCGCTCCGGAGCGCGTTCACGCGCAGGCCGCGATCAAGATCGACGGCTCCAGCACCGTGTTCCCGATCTCCGAGGCTTATGCCGAAGAGTTCCAGATCCAGAAGCGCGGCAAGGTCCGCGTCACGGTCGGCGTTTCGGGCACCGGCGGCGGTTTCAAGAAGTTCTGCCGCGGCGAGACGGACATGGCGAACGCCTCCCGACCGATCTCAGTCGAAGAAATGGAATCCTGCCGCAAGGCCGGCATCAAGTACATGGAACTGCCGGTGGCGTTCGACGCGTTGACCGTGGTCGTCAATCCGGCCAACACGTGGGCCAAGACGATGACCGTCGCGGAACTCAAGAAGATGTGGGAGCCGGGCGCTCAGGGTCGGATCACGACCTGGAATCAGGTCAACCCGAAATTCCCGAAGCAGAAGCTGATGCTGTTCGGACCGGGCGCCGACTCGGGCACGTTCGACTACTTCACCGAGGCGATCAATGGCAAGGCGAAAGCCAGCCGTGGCGACTTCACCGCTAGCGAGGACGACAACACGCTGGTGCAGGGTGTCGAGACTAACAAGAGTGCGCTTGGCTACTTCGGCTACGCGTACTACGCCGCGCACAAGGACAAGTTGACGGCGGTGGCGATCGACAATGGCAAGGGCAAGGGCCCGGTGGGCCCCAGCCTCGAGAACGTGACCAATGGCACCTACAACCCGCTGTCGCGCCCGCTGTTCGTCTATGTGCGCGACACGGCCGCCAAGCGTCCGGAAGTCCGCGAGTTCGTGCAGTTCATGATGACGAACGGCCAATTGGTGGGCGAAGTTGGCTACCTGCCCTTGCCGAAGAGCGCCTACGAACTCGCGTGGAAGCATTTTCAGGCTGGCAAACTCGGCACGGTGTTCGGCGGCATACCGCAGGTCGGAATCACGATCGAACAGTTGCAGGCGCTGGAAGGTAAACTATAACCGGGCACACCCCACAGGGACCGGGCCGGGAACGCAAGATCCCGGCCCGGTTGTGTCTAAACTGGAGCGCCGCCAAGGCGCCGCATTGGGGAAGGGCTCATGTCGGCCACGGCCACAACTCGCACGGCGGCGATGGGGGAGGGGGTCTTCTCTTCGCTGCGCTATCGCAAGCACCGCGACCGGGTCATAGAACTGGTCCTGCTGGCGGCAGCGCTCGTCGCAGTGTTCACGACGATCGCGATCGTATTCATCCTGGTCTATGAGTCAGCGGCCTTCTTCGAGCACGTCTCGATCAAGGACTTCCTGACCGACACGCAGTGGACGCCGCTGTTCGACGACGCGCACTACGGCATCATGCCGCTGGTCTCCGGCACGCTGACGGTAACGTTCGTCGCGCTGCTGGTCGCCATCCCGCTCGGCACGATCATTGCCATTTACCTTTCGGAGTTCGCGACGCACCGCATGCGCGAGACGGTGAAGCCGGTGCTGGAACTGCTCGGTGCGGTTCCCACGGTGGTCTACGGGTACTTCGCGCTGCTGATAGTTACTCCTTTCCTGCAGAAACTGATCCCCGGCCTGCCGGGCTTCAACATGCTGAGCGCGGGCCTCGTGATCGGCCTCATGATCGTGCCGTACGTCGCCTCGGTCAGTGAAGACGCGATGCGTGCCGTGCCGCGCTACATGCGGGAGGGTTCCTACGCGATGGGCGCGACCCGGCTGCAGACGGCGCTCCGCGTGGTCGTGCCGGGTGCATTCTCCGGCATCGCGGCCGCTTACATTCTTGGAATCTCGCGCGCCATCGGCGAGACGATGGTCGTCGCGATCGCGGCCGGCATGCAGCCGACGCTGACGTTCAACCCGACCGAGCCGGCGGCGACGATCACCGCTTACATCGTGCAGGTCAGCCTCGGCGACCTGCCGCACGACAGCATCGGTTACCAGAGCATCTTCGCCGCGGGCCTGGTGCTGATGCTGATGACGCTGGTATTCAATCTCATCGGCTTTTTCCTGACCCGTCGGTTCCGGGAGGCCTACTGAGATGGCCGCAGTAATGACCATCGAGGAACTCCGCCGCGGCCTGTCGCGGCGCAAGAACTTCGACAAGCTGTTCGTGGTCGTGGGGCTGCTGGTCATGATGAGCTGTCTCGGCCTGCTCGCGCTGCTGTTCCTCGACCTGGTGCGGGATGGCGCCTCGCGCTTTGGCTGGGACTTCCTGACGCAGTTCCCGTCACGCAAAGCGGAACGTGCCGGCATCCTCTCGGCGTTCGTCGGCACCTGGATGATCATGCTCGTCACGGCGATCGTTTCGCTGCCGGTGGGCGTTGCCGCGGGTATCTACCTGGAGGAGTACGCGCCGAAGAACTGGCTCACGGGAATCATCGAGATCAACGTGACCAACCTGGCTGGCGTCCCCTCGATCGTCTACGGTTTGCTGGCGCTCGGCCTGTTCGTCTACCAGTTCGGCTTCGGCCAGAGCGTGCTGTCGGCCGGCCTCACGCTGGCGCTGTTGATCCTGCCGATCATCATCGTCGGGACGCGCGAGTCGCTGCGGGCCGTGCCCAAGGCGATTCGTGAAGCGGCCTATGGGCTCGGCGCGACGCGCTGGGAAGTCACCAAGGATCACGTGCTGCCGTATTCCACCGGCGGCATCCTCACGGGCCTGATCCTCGGCCTGTCGCGTGCGATCGGCGAGACGGCACCGATCATCACGATCGGTGCGCTGAGCTTCATCGCGTTCCTGCCGGGCTCGCCGGTGACGGGCGAGTTTCCGTTCCTCAACTGGGACTGGCTCTGGAGCGAATTCACGGCGATGCCGATCCAGATCTTCAACTGGGTGTCCAGGCCTGACCAGGCATTCCAGCAGAATGCAGCCGCTGCCGCCGCCATCCTGCTCGGCATGACGCTGGCGATGAACGCCATCGCGATCTACATCCGCTACCGCTTCCGCAAGAAGATCAACTGGTGAGTGCCACGAAATGAATACGACCCTCGCCGAAAAGACCGCCACGCCGACTTTCTCCATCGTCATGGAGGAACGCAAGGCCGCGGCCGCGAGTTCCGCCAAGGCTGTCGCCGAGAAACTCGACTTCTGGTACGGCACGAACCAGGCGCTCAAGAACATCAACCTGCGCATCGCGGAGAACCACGTTACCGCGCTGATCGGCCCGTCGGGCTGCGGCAAGAGCACGTTCCTGCGTTGCTTCAACCGCATGCACGACCTGCAGGCGGACACGAAGTACTCGGGCAGCATCATGCTGCACCCGGAAAACATCAACCTGGTCGCCAAGGAGGTGGATCCGATCGAGGTCCGCATGCGGATCGGGATGGTGTTCCAGAAGCCGAATCCGTTCCCCAAGACCGTGTTCGAGAACGTGGCCTATGGATTGCGGCTGCGCGGCTTCAGCAGCCGGACCGAACTGGCCGAGCGCGTCGAGAAGGCGTTGCGCGCGGCGGCGATCTGGGATGAGGTCAAGGATCGCATGAACGAGTCTGCCCTGGCGCTGTCCGGTGGCCAGATGCAGCGGCTATGCATCGCCCGCGCGCTCGCAACCGAGCCCGAAATTCTGCTGTTCGACGAACCCACGTCCGCGCTCGATCCGATCGCGACGGCCAAGATCGAGGAACTGATCACCGAGCTGCGGCAGCGCGTCACGGTACTGATCGTCACGCACAATATGCAGCAGGCAGCACGCGTCTCCGATTTCACGGCGTTCATGTACCTGGGTGAGCTGGTCGAGGTCGACGCGACGTCGAAGATCTTCACCAACCCGTCGAAGAAGGCGACCGAGGACTACATCACTGGCCGCTACGGTTGAGCCGGTGATGGATTCCGCAGTCATGCAGGCCTCGGATCCGACCGAGCCGCACACGTCGAGCAACGTCGACCAGTCCGTGGCCGGCCTGCGGCTGCACGCGCTCGAGATGGGTGCGCTGGTCATCGAGCAGGTCGCCGCGGCGGTCAAGTCGCTCGTCGAGCGCGACGCGGAGCTGGCGCAGGCGGTGCTGGCGCGCGACAGCCGCGTGGACGCCTACGAAAAGCAGCTCGACCGCGACAGTCTCACTTTCATCGCCCTGCAGCAGCCCGTCGCGAACGACCTGCGGCTGGCGCGGGCCATCGTGCGCATCGGGCGCGAGCTTGAGCGCGCAGGCGACGAGGCCAAGAAGATCGCAAGGTTTGCGCTGTCGCTGGACCAGGCCAACGATGGCGATCCCGTGCTCGCCGTCGGGCGCCAGTTGCGTCACATGGCGGCGCTGTCCGGCTCGATGCTGCGCAACGCCGTACGGGCGGCTGACGAGATGGATCCCGGCCTGGCACGCAGCGTGCTGGAGCGCGATGCAGAGCTCGATGCCGAGTTTGCCGCGGCGCTCCGCCTGGTGATGACGTACGTGCTGCAGGATCACCGCTTCCTGCGGCCCACGATCGACACGATTTTTGCACTCAAGGGTCTCGAGCGTATCGGCGATCACGCGACCAATGTCGCGGAGCAGGTGCTCTACATGATGGGTCAGGACAGCGGCCAGGCCAACGCCGCCTGAGCGGCGCCGTTGCTACGGTCGTGCCGGCTCAGCCGGTGCTGCGCAGCAGCTCGTTGATGCCCACCTTGGCGCGGGTTTGCGCGTCGACACGCTTCACGATCACGGCGCAAGCCAGTCCATACTTGCCGCTGGCTGCCGGCAGCATGCCGGGCACCACCACCGCGCCGGCCGGAATGCGACCGTAGCTCACTTCGTCGCGCTCACGATCGTAGATGCGGGTGCTCTGCCCGACGTAGACGCCCATCGACAGCACGGCGCCTTCCTCGACGATGACGCCTTCGACGACTTCGGAGCGCGCGCCGATGAAGCAGTTGTCCTCGATGATCGTCGGGCTCGCCTGCAGCGGCTCGAGCACGCCGCCGATGCCGACACCGCCCGAGAGGTGCACGTTGCGTCCGATCTGGGCGCAGGAGCCGACCGTGGCCCACGTATCCACCATCGTGCCTTCGCCGACGTGGGCGCCGATGTTGACGTAGCTCGGCATCAGCACGACGTTGCGGGAAATGTGCGCGCCGCGGCGGACGACGGCCGGCGGCACGACACGCACGCCCTCAGCCCGGAAACGCTCGGCATCGTGCTGCGAATACTTGAGCGGCACCTTGTCGTAGAAGCGCGTGTACCCGGCATCGATCGGGACATTGTCGAACAGGCGGAACGACAGCAGCACGGCCTTCTTCAGCCACTCGTTGACCTGCCAGTGGCCCGCGATCTTCTCGGCCACGCGCGCTGCGCCGGAATCGAGCAGGTCGAGCGCCTGGCATACGGCCTCGACGATGTCGGGCGGGGCGTTGGCGGGGGTCAGCGTCGACCGATCCTCGAAGGCGGCGTCGATCTGGGCGGCGACGTGGGCATGGGCGGCCTGGGGCGTCATGTGCATTCCGTCATGAGAGGGTAAGAAAGCCGTCACACTGCAACAATCCGGTAACGACGGCAGTGGATTCTATATGCTAATCGCTCGTTACCGCCCGATTCACCGGCCGGCATGGGCGCCGGGAGATTCCAGTCGAGATGGACGCGAAGTTGCGAGCACGGATGCTGAAGGAGGCCTGGTTCGACCGGGACCTCAGCTGGCTCGAGTTCAACCGCCGGGTGCTGGCGGAAGCCATCGACGAGCGCGTGCC
>JBAVJR010000499.1:0-3105 GCA_049687855.1 Steroidobacteraceae bacterium
CGCAAAGCCTCGGCGTCACGGTCCGGGGCCTGTCGTTCCACGTGGGTTCGCAGGTGGCCGAGCCCAAGAAGTATGTCGAGGCCATCGGGGTCTGCGCCGAGTTGATCGAGCATGCGAGCGCTGCGGGCCTTACCGACCTGGACCTGCTCGACATCGGTGGCGGGTTCCCCATCGCCTACGGCGGCGCGATGCAGCCGATCCGAGAATTCTGCCGGCCGATCCGGCAGGCCCTGAAGCAGCTGCCGCGCGGCGTGCGCGTGATCGCCGAGCCGGGGCGATTCATCGCGGGGCCGTCCGGAACCTCGGTCTCAACGGTCATCGGCCGCGCCCAGCGCGAAGGCCGCTGGTGGTATTACCTCGACGACGGACTTTACGGCTCCTACAACGGGCAGTTGTACGACCATGCCCGCTATCCGATCGACGCGCCCGGATGCGCTGGTCCGACCCATCCCAGCGTGCTCGCCGGGCCAACGTGCGACAGCATCGACGTCGTGCGCGAGGACATTCCGCTGCCCGAGTTGCAGATCGGCGACCTGGTCATCGGGCGCATGATGGGCGCGTACACGGCGTGCTCGGCCACGGATTTCAACTTCATCCCGCGCGCGAGGATCGTCGCGCTCAACGTGCAGGCGAGGTCGCGACGTGAAAATTGAAGTGGTCGATCATGTGGCAGGCGCCTCCCGCGCGCGCGGCATCGCGCTCGTCATCGACGTGTTCCGCGCCTTCACGGTCGCGCCGCATGCGGTGGCCGCGGGTGCAAGCCGCGTGCTGCCCGTCGGCGCGATCGAAGACGCTCTTGCCTTACGCGACGTGATGCCGAACGCGGTGCTCGTCGGCGAGCGGCACGCGCGCCGGCTGCCCGGGTTCGACGCCGGCAATTCACCGACGGAGATTCTCTCGATCGGCGTAGCGGGGCGACCGGTGGTTCACACGACGCATGCCGGCACGCAGGGCCTCGTGAATGCGACGGGAGCGGACGAAGTGCTGACTGCCAGCCTCGTCAACGTCTCGGCGCTGGCGCGCTACGTGAAATCGCGCAACCCGCGGCACGTCACGATCGTGCGGATGGGTCACGAAGCCCGCGAGCGCTGCGCCGAGGACGATCTTTGCGCAGAAGCGCTGGTCACGCTGTTCAACGGCGGCAAGGCACCGACCACCGCCGAGGTCCGCGAGCGACTGCGTGATGCGCCCGCCGCAGTGAAGTTCTTCGACCCGGAAGCCGACTGGGCGCCGCTCACCGACTTCGATTACTGCACCGAGGTGGACCGCTTCGACTTTGTGCTGCGCCTGCGCACGGGCGCGGACGGTCGGCACGAACTCGAGCGCGTCGACGTGCCCGGGGCGAAGGCGTGACCGAACCGCTCGCAGCGGCGGCTGGCTTCCAACCCTTCGGCATCCCCGTCGAATTCATCCTGTTCGCGGCGACATTGATCGGCGTCGCGCTGTTTCATCACCGCACTCTGCAAGTGGCCATCACCGGCCTCGCCGCGATCGTGCTGTACAAGGCCGCATTCACGGGCTTCCATGCGGGCACGGGGTTCGCGGGCCTCGTCGGGCACCTCCATGCCGAATGGGTGGTGCTCGCCAACCTGTTCGGCCTGCTGATGGGTTTTGCGCTGCTGTCGCGGCACTTCGAGGAAAGCCACGTGCCGGCGAGGCTGCCAGACTACCTGCCCGACGACTGGCGCGGCGCGTTCCTGCTGCTGGTGATGGTGTTCGTGCTGTCGAGCTTCCTCGACAACATTGCGGCTGCGCTGATCGGTGGCACCGTCGCGGCCACCGTGTTCCGCCACAAGGTGCACATCGGGTATATCGCCGCGCTCGTGGCCGCATCGAACGCGGGCGGGTCGGGCAGCGTCGTGGGCGACACGACCACGACCATGATGTGGATCGACGGCGTCAGCCCGCTCGACGTGCTGCATGCCTACGTGGCTGCCGGCGTCGCGCTCGTCGTCTGCGGCATCCCGGCGGCGCTGCAACAGCACTCGTACTCGCCGATCGTAAGGCACAGCAGCAAGCGCATGCACGTGGACTGGGGGCGCGTCGCTATCGTCGCGACGATCCTGCTCGCGGCCATCGCCGTGAACGTCCTGACCAACGTCGAGTACCCTGAATACTCTGATCGCTTTCCGTTTCTCGGTGCGGCGGTCTGGGTCGCGATCCTCGCGACAGCTGCATCGCGCCGGCCCGACTGGTCCGTGCTGCCCGCCACGCTCAAGGGCTCGATCTTCCTGCTCAGCCTCGTGCTCGCGGCATCGATGATGCCGGTCGAGCGACTGCCCGTGGCTTCATGGCCCACGGCGCTCGGCCTGGGGTTCGTCTCGGCCGTGTTCGACAACATTCCACTCACCAAGCTGGCGCTGGAGCAGGGCGGCTACGACTGGGGCGTGCTGGCCTACGCGGTGGGATTCGGTGGTTCGATGATCTGGTTCGGCTCGTCCGCGGGCGTCGCGATCACGAACCTGTTCCCCGAGGCACGCTCGGTGGGTGCCTGGCTGCGCGGCGGCTGGCACGTGGCCCTGGCCTATGTCGCGGGCTTTGCCGCCGTCATGCTGGTCATGGGCTGGCATCCGCATGCGCCGCACAAGGGTGTCGTAACCGCCCCTGCGGTAGCGGCGGGGGTGGACCGGCGATGATCCGCAACGTCGTGTTCGACGTCGGCAACGTGCTGGTGAAGCTGCATTACCAGTCCTTCGTCGGCTACCTCGTGAAGTCCGGCGTCGACATGTCGGACCTGCAGAGCTGGCTCAAGTCGGTGGACCTCGAGGGCCACGAGCGTGGCGACGTCCCCGGCGAGGCACTGCTCGATCGCATCGCGGCCATGGCCGCGCGCCCGATGGACCCGGCCGAACTGCGCACCCAGTGGCTCTCGATGTTCGAGCGCTGCGACGAGATGTTCACGCTCGCGTCGGGCCTGATGGCGGACTACCGCGTCTACCTGCTGTCCAACATCGGCGACATGCACTGGGCGCACCTCGATTCGCTGTACGGACTGGATACGCTGGTGCACGGCGCGTGCGCGTCGTTCCGCGTGGGCGCGATCAAGCCCCACCCCGACATTTATCGCAAGGCCGAGTCGATGTTCGACCTCGACCCGGCAGCGAC
>JBAVJR010000500.1:0-1922 GCA_049687855.1 Steroidobacteraceae bacterium
GATGGACTCGCGCATGCCGCGCAGGTTCAGATAGATCAGGATCACGATCACGACGACCGCGGCCTCGAGCTTCACAATCTGCTGGGCCGGCGGCAGGAAGCTGAAGATTGCGTCGACTCCGCTCGCGACCGAGATCGCGATCGTGAGCACGTAGTCGACGATCAGCGCGGCGCCGGCGACGAGACCCGCATAGGGACCGACGAGCTTGCTCGCCACTTTGTAACCGCCACCGCCGTTCGGAAACAGCTCGATGACCTGGTTGTAGGCCAGCGAGATCACGAACACGGTGAACGCGGTGGCGACCGCGAGGTAGAGCGCGAGTTGGCTGTGCGTGCCCAGCGCCATGAACGCTTCGGCCGGGCCATACGCCGACGAAGAGAGGCCGTCCGCCCCGATACCGATCCACGCGAGAAACGCCGCGAGCGCGATGTGCTTGCGCGTCTCGGGCGCCATCGGGTCGCGCGGCGCGCCGAAGAGCACGTCGCGCAGGCGGTTTTTCTGTTCGGACGTCATGTGTGTGGATGGCAAAACGGGCGACGGAATCGCATCCATCACCCGCCAGTGAGCGAGGTTGGGTTTTGACAGTGGGCCGACAGTTGTTCCGACTATCCCCTATCCCCTATCCCCTATCCCCTAACCCCTATCCCCTAACCCCTATCCCCTAACCCCTATCCCCTTCCTAGATGAGGTCCTTGACCCCGTCGCGCTCTTCGAGGAGTTCCTTGTGCGTCGCGGCCATGCGCGCACGGCTGAACTCGTTGACCGCGAGACCCTGCACGATTTCGTACTTGCCGCCGTTGCAGGTCACCGGGAAGCCGTAGATCACGCCTTCCGGAATGCCGTAGCTGCCGTCCGACGGCACGCCCATCGAGACCCAGTCGCCGGCCGGCGTGCCGAGCGCCCAGTCGCGGATGTGGTCGATTGCGGCTGAGGCTGCAGATGCTGCAGAAGAAGCGCCACGCGCCTTGATGATGGCGGCACCGCGCTGCTGCACGACGGGAATGAACGTCTCGGCGTACCAGGCCTGGTCGACCAGCGAGAGTGCGGGCTTGCCCGCGACCGTTGCGTGGTGCAGGTCGGGATACTGCGTCGCCGAGTGGTTGCCCCAGATGATCACCTTCTTCAGGTCGGTCACGTGCGTGCCAGTCTTTTCCGCGAGCTGCGAGAGCGCGCGGTTGTGATCGAGACGGACCATCGCGGTGAAGCGCTTTGGATCGAGGCTCGGTGCGTTCTTCATCGCGATCAGCGAATTGGTGTTCGCCGGGTTGCCGACGACCAGCACGCGCACTTTGCGATCAGCGACCGCGTCGAGCGCCTTGCCCTGCGCGGAGAAGATCTGCGCGTTGGCGAGCAGCAGGTCCTTGCGCTCCATGCCCGGGCCGCGCGGACGCGCACCGACGAGCAGCGCGGCGTGGCAATCCTTGAACGCGACCTTGGCGTCGTCCGTCGCCACGATCTTGTTCAGCGTCGGGAACGCGCAGTCGTTGAGTTCCATGACGACGCCCTGCAGCGCGCCGAGGGCCGGCGTGATTTCGAGCAGGTGCAGGTTGACCGGCTGGTCGTGGCCGAGCATCTGGCCCGAAGCCACTCGGAAGGCGAGCGCGTAGCCGATCTGGCCCGCGGCGCCGGTGATGGCGACGTTGACGGGAGTCTTCATGGGGAAATTCTCTCTGTTGTGTCGGATCCCGGTTCGCTCATGGCGGGTCAGGGCGCCCGTCGCTCGTGTCTGTCCGGGGGTCCGCCATTTTAACGCGCTGCAAAGCGGGCTTCGCCAGAAAGCCGCGAGAGCCCGCTTCGACTTATACGAAGGGGCTTGCAATGTATTTAGTGTTGTAGTTAACTACAACACCAAGGAAGCCCGTTCACGGATGAAGTGACCGCCATGAAGACATCGGAAAGGTTCTGTGCAACCGTCCTTGCCG
>JBAVJR010000501.1:0-2754 GCA_049687855.1 Steroidobacteraceae bacterium
TCGTCGACCCGCATTGCCGCGCGTGCGCTTGCGGCGGCGCTAGACGCACGCCGGCAGTGCCCGGCAATTCAGCACGAACCAGCGGCCCCGAAAATCCGGAGAGTTCCGGAAGGCACGCCGTGAATACATCCCTGTAGGCTCGCGCGCGACGTCCATGTCGCGCGACGGCCTTCCAGGACTCCCTGGATTCCCGCATCCACCGCGGAGCGCCCGTTCCGAGTGCCTTGTGGGCTATCGTCTAGCGCCGCCGCAAGCGCACGCGCGGCAATGCGGGTCGACGACCGACAGAGCGCGCGACGCTGTCGCGCAGCACGGTGCGCGCGCGATCGCCCTCGCCGAGCTGGTCGAGCAGCTCGGCGTAGAGCAGGCTGTTCTCGGCCGACGGCTTGCGGGCGAGCGACGCCTCGAGGTAGCTGCGTGCCTTGCCGACGAGTTCCGCCTGCAGCGCGAGGCGTGCGCAGGTTGCGAGCAATTCCGGATCCTCCGGCGCCTTGCGCAACCAGTCCTCTGCGCGGTCCAGCGGGCTCAGCGCATCCGGCAGCACGAGTTCGCCATACAGGCGCACCAGCACGGGTTCGCGCCCGTCGTCGATTGCCTCGCGCAGCAGCTTCTCGGCCGCCACTGTCTCGCCCGCGGTCACGAGCGCGCGAGCGTAGGTTGCGATCGCCTGCGGCAGTTTGCGCGTGGCACGGGGCAGGTTGGACCAGGCTTCGTGGGTAGCAGGCACGTCGCGACGCTCGCCCGCCGACCGGACTTCTTCGAGCTGCACCTGTGCCAGGAGCTCGTTGACCTGCGTTTCCGGCAATTCCTTGGCGCTGCGCAGGCGTGGCCCGAGGGCCCGCAGCTGCTCGCCGCGTCCGAGTTTCTGGCAGAGCCGCGCCATGAGCTCGAGCCCGCGTGAATTCAGGTCGCCCGACGCATCGAGCTGTTCGAGTGTCTGCAGTGCGGCCGTGTCCTGTCCGCGCCGCATCTGCATTTCGGCGAGCGTGACGAGCGCTGCGGCCCGTTCAGCGGGAGCTGCTTCCTGGGCCCGCGCCAGCCATTCGTCGCGACGTTCGACCGCATCCTGCAGGTCTGCGGCGCGCGCCGCGACCAGATAGTTCGCCGCCGCCGAGTCGGCTTCCGGCGCGGCACGCGAGAGCAGGTCCTCAGCGCTGCGCCAGCGTCCCGCCGCAAGGTCGAGCAAACCGCGCTGCGTAGCGTCGCGTGCGCGGCGCTTGCGGCGCTCAATGCGCAGCATCGCCAGGCGGCGTCGCGCCGTCAGCGATTCGATGACTGCGCGCGACAGCAGGTACAGGCCGACGAGCAGCAGCAGGAACACGGGTACCGTCGTCTCGAACAGTGAGCTGCCGACGCTGATTGCGATGTAGCCCGGATCGTCCAGCACGAGGTGCGCGAGGAGCCCGCCACCGACCAGTGCCGATGCCGTGAGTACGCTGCCCTTCATGGCTTCGCGGGCGGGCTCGCGCGGATCACCCGCTGCAGCAGCTGGGCGGCGGTGCCGGTTTCAGGCACCGTCGGGTCGACGTCGATTGCAGCAAGTTGCATGAGTTCGCTGCGGGCCGCGCTCACGGTCTCGTCGCGCGTGTCGAACGAGCGGTCGAGCAACGCCACCGCCGACTGCAACGCCTGCGCGTAGCCTGGCCGGTCCTGCTGCATGGCGGCGATCCGCGCAGTAAACAACTGCAGCTCGAACTGCTGGCGGCGCAGCGATTCTTCTTCACGCGTGACCAGCCGGGAATGCGCTGGATCGATGCGCTGGTAGGAAAACAGGTCGCGCCACGCCTGGCGCAAGCGGTGGGTCGCGCGGTCGAACGCGCTCTCGGCCTCGGTCTCGTCGAGGCGACGCGCGCTGGAGACGGGGACGCCGAGCACACGGAAATCCGCAGCGGCCGCCTCGACGGCCGCGAGCCGTGACAGCACGGATGAAATGTCGGGCACGTCGACCGCGCGCAGCGCGGCGAGTTCGCGCGCGAGTTGAGCCCGCACCTCGGCCACCGCGGGATCCGGCAACGTGGCGAGGCGTGCATCGGCGGATTCGAGGGCGGCGATCGCCGTGGGCACGTCGTGCTCGAGCCGCAGGCGGCGGGCACCGAGTTCGAGCAGGTACAGCGCTTCCGCGCGCACCCAGGAGCGCTGCGGCGCGTCGGTGCGGGCACGCAGCTCGGCGACGCTCTGGCCCAGTTCTCCGAGCTGCGTGGGTACCTCGCGCAGCAGGCGGACCTGCGACCGCACCTGGGCATTCGCTTCCTGCAGCTGCGTGCCGACCGTTCCGATCTGCGCGCCGAGCCGATCCTGGGTCGCGCGCAGTTCGATCACCTGCCCGCGCAGCCGGTCGATGCGCTCGTCGAACTGGCTGAAACGCCAGTGCGCATAGGCGGCGAGCAGCAGTGCGAGACCGCCGACGGCGAACAGCATCGGGCTCACGCCGCTACCGTTGCGGCGCGCATTCATGTCCGTGGTAAGGGATTCGATTTCGCTGGTCATCGGCACTCGCGGGCCATCCGGGGCAGGCGACCCCGAATGCTATCACGCAGGCGGCCGGGGTCCTGCGGCGAGGTCCGTCAGTGCGGTGAGCATCGCCTCGTCCTCGGCGGTGGCCGCTGCGACTATAGGCCCGGTCCAGCCGAGACGCTCGCCGGCTGCAGCGACTCGAGGTCCGGGCACCAGCAGCGTCCGGCTGCGCAGCCGTGCTGCGTCGTCGTCAGCGACGTGCTCGAGCAGGGACTGCAGGACTTCAGCGCTGGTCGCCAC
>JBAVJR010000502.1:0-5910 GCA_049687855.1 Steroidobacteraceae bacterium
GCCGTCAACCCTGGCTGCACACACCATGCGATTCGTGTCCAGGATTCCTGCAGCTGACAGAACGAAACCCGATGCATAGAGCGACCATTAACGACGTTGCGGCCCTCGCTGGCGTATCGATCAAGACGGTCTCACGTGTCGTCAACCGGGAACCCAACGTTCGCGACGCGACCCGGGCCAAGGTCGAGCGGGCGGTTGCCGAGCTGAATTACCAGCCCAACCTGTCGGCACGAAATCTCGCGAGCCAGCGGGCTCGCCTGATCGCACTGATCTACGACGATCCCGCCTCCTATGAGAACCCGAGCGCTGGTTACGTCATGCGGATGCAGATGGGGGCCCTGTCGGCGTGCCGGAGCGCGGACTACAGGCTGGTCATCTACCCTTGCGATATTCGCAGAACGACTGTCGCCGCAGAGCTCCAGGCGATGCTCGAACACGCGCGACCACAGGGAGTCGTGCTGGCCGCGCCTTTGTCCAACATTCCGGGGGTCGTGCGCGCGATCGTCACGACCGGGACACCAATGGTCCGGCTTTCGCCGGGCACGCAGGGCGGCAAGCAGTACTCGGTGGCAACCAATGATCGCGAGATCAGCGCGGAGATGACCCGCTACCTCGCGTCCCTGGGGCACCGCAGGATCGCCTTCATCAAAGGGCATCCAAACCACAGGGCGGTCGCAAACCGGTATCTCGGGTACCTGGATGGCCTGCAGCAATGCGGCCTGGAGCTTGCGCAGCGGCTGGTCGAGAACGGTGACAACTCGTTTGACTGCGGTGAGGCCGCGGGCGGCAGGCTCATGAAGCTCGAGGATCCGCCGACGGCGATCTTCGCGGCCAACGACGACATGGCGGCCGGCGTGATCCGTGCGGCCAGGCTGCTCGGAGTCGACATACCCGGACAGTTGTCCGTTGCGGGCTGCGATGACATCTCACTCGCCCGCCAGCTGTGCCCGACGCTCACGACCATCCGGCAACCGCTGTCGAGCATGGCCGAGCGCGCTGCACTGGTCCTGATCGGCAACGCCCACGACGAGTCGCCGCTGCAGGGAGCGGAAATCGTTCCTGCCACGATCGAGATCCGGGAGTCCACCGGACCGGCGCCCTGCTGACCCGCGACCCCGGCGTCATCGCTTCATTGTCAGCTTCGGTGTGCGATCGACATTGAACAGGCCCCAGTGCTTCTCGGCATTGAGCGGGTTGTCCGGATCGCCCTTCCAGGGCTCGTCGAAGGCCTCGAACAGGAACACGGTGGTGTTCGTCGCAGCGGCCCACTGCCGCAGCTCGCCGACATGGCGCGCCTGGTTTTCCTCGCTGGCGGCAGCGCCGAACTCGCTGGCGACCGTCGGCCACCCCGCTTCCAGGATCGCGATCGGTTTGCCCGGCAGTGCCGCACGTACCATCTCGATGTTCTCCACCGTGTATGCGAGCGCCTCGTCGATCGCCTTTTGTTCCCAGACGGGATACGTGTGCACCCCCAGGAAGTCGACTTCCGCGGCCAGCCGCGTGCCGTGGAGTGCCCACCAGCGATAGTTGTCGGCCACGGTCACCGGCTGGTCGACTGCCGCCTTGACGCGGCGCACGTAAGCGATGACCTTGTCGAGCGGGACCATGTGGTCGTTCCAGTCGACCAGTGCTTCGTTGCCGACGTTGACGGCAACCACGACGTCACTGAATCGCCGCGCGAGCTCGATGCCGCGCTCGACCTCGGCGTCGTTCTTGATGGCGTTGGCCGCCAGCTTCGCCGCTGGAATGGGTTCCTTGAGCCACGGACAGCCTTCGTGGTTGCTGACCTCGGCGTCCAGCCAGATGCCCAGCAGGACCTTCATCGGCAGTTTGTGCTGGCGAATCAGCTCGAGCGTGGTCCGCGTGTTGTCGCCGGAGTCATACATGCGGATCAGCCGGAAGTCGTGCCGGACCATGATCTCGAGATCCTCGAGCACCTCCTGATCGCTTGGATTCACGGCTCCGTCGCCCCGATCCGGATGCTGGCCCAGTCGGAACCCGGAATAGCTTACGGCCACCACCTCTCCGGCCAGCAATGCGCCGGGCGCTTGCCTCGTGGAATGGGCCGCAACCGGCGCAGCCGGCTCGTCGACCCGGCTGCAGCCTGCGCTCGCGACGAGCACGACGAGTGCGAGAAGACGGGCTGGATTCATTTCCTCTCCCCTGGCTGGGCGCAGATCAGGTGCTGCGCACGAATGCCGCCGGATCCGGTCGACGTCCGCGCAACGCCGCATGCGATGACCGCGGCAGCATACACGTCGCGTTTGCGGCATAGCAGCTGTACATCCGGAGTTGTGCTCCAGCGCGAGCCGCTGTCCCTGATGGTAATCACCGGCCGGCTCGGGCGAGAATGCCGTGGTCCCCAGGCTGGATTTACGCTCCCCCGTGAACGCCGTTCCGCACCCCCCCGCCGCCCCGGTCGCCACCGAGACGGGGCATCCGCTCGATCCGCCGGCCCGGCTGCGTGAGATC
The DNA here is from genome assembly GCA_049687855.1 of Steroidobacteraceae bacterium. Taxonomy (GTDB): domain Bacteria; phylum Pseudomonadota; class Gammaproteobacteria; order Steroidobacterales; family Steroidobacteraceae; genus RPQJ01. The sequence continues at coordinate 2,473 of JBAVJR010000502.1, forward strand.
CCGTACAACTACACGTCCTTCTCGGACCGCGAGATCGTCATTCGCCTGCTCGGCGCGGAAGGCTGGGCCCTGCTCGACGATCTGCGCGCCGAGCGCCGCACCGGCCGCTCGGCACGCATGCTGTACGAAGTGCTCGGCGACATCTGGGTGGTCAGGCGCAACCCATACCTGGAACAGGACCTGCTCGACAACCCGAAGCGGCGTGACCTGCTGGTGGAAGCCCTGCACCATCGGCTCGCCGATATCGAGCAGCGTCGCGATACCAGCGACGCCTTGCGCGACGCCAAGGTCGGCAGGCTGCTCGATTTCGCGCGCACCGCCGTCCTCGAATTCGCCGGATCGTTCGCCAAGGTCGAGACGCTGCGTCGCCGGGCGCGCAAGGCGTTCGCCGCACACACGCGTGACGACAACGTCTGTTTCGACGCCTTTGCGCGCGTCTCGCACGCAACCGACGCGACCGACTGGCGCATCGAAACTCCGTTCGTCGTGCTGGCGCCCGACACCGAGGACGAAGTCCCGGGACTCGTGCGCGCCTGCATCGAATCGGGACTCACGGTCATTCCCCGCGGCGGCGGCACCGGGTACACCGGCAGCGCCGTTCCGCTGACGCCGTTCGCGGCCGTCATCAACACCGAGAAACTCGAGCGCATCGGCAACGTCGAACCGCAGTCGCTGCCGGGCGTCACAGGACAGGTGCCGACGCTGTTCACCGAGGCAGGCGTGGTGACACGTCGCGTCGAGGAGGCTGCGCACCGGGCAGGCTTCGTGTTTGCGGTCGATCCGACGTCGGCCGATGCCTCCGTCGTCGGCGGCAACATCGCCATGAACGCCGGCGGCAAGAAAGCCGTGCTGTGGGGCACCGCGCTCGACAACCTCGCGTGGTGGCGCATGGTCGACCCGCAAGGCGACTGGCTCGAGGTGACCCGGATCGGTCACAACCGCGGCAGGATCCACGACGTGCCGGTCGCAACGTTCGAGTTGACCTGGAAGGACGGCCGTCAGTCGCCGGGCACGGCCAGAGTGCTGCGCACGGAACGGCTGGAGATCCCGGGTGCGACGTTCCGCAAGTCCGGCCTCGGCAAGGACGTCACCGACAAGTTCCTCGGCGGCCTGCCCGGGATCCAGAAGGAAGGGTGCGACGGCATCATCACCTCCGCGCGCTGGGTGGTGCACCGGATGCCCGCGCACATCCGCACCGTGTGCCTCGAGTTCTTCGGCCAGGCACGCGAGGCGATTCCCGCGATCGTCGAGATCCGCGACGAACTCACGCGGCAGGGCCGCGCCGGCGGCGTGCAGCTGGCGGGCCTCGAACACCTCGACGAGCGCTACCTCAAGGCCGTCGGTTACACGACGAAATCAAAGCGCGGCGCGTTGCCCAAGATGGTGCTGATCGGCGACATCGTCGGCGAGGACGAAGCCGCCGTGGCACGCAGCACGTCCGACGTGGTCCGCATCGCCAATGCGCGCCACGGTGAAGGCTTCATCGCCGCCGGCGCCGAAGCACGCAAGGCCTTCTGGCGCGACCGCGCCCGGACCGCTGCCATCGCCCGCCACACCAACGCCTTCAAGATCAACGAAGACGTCGTCATTCCGCTCGAGCGCCTCGGCGAATACACGGACGCGATCGAACGCATCAACATCGAGTACTCGCTTGCCAGCAAGCTGCAGCTGCTCGACGCGCTCGAGGCGTACCTGCGCGGCGAACCGAAGCTCGGCAAGACCGGGGATGCCGACATCGACCGCCTGCCGCGTGACGAAGTGCTGGGCACCCGGCTCGACCAGGCCCTGGATGCCATCGCGCAGGTTCGCGCGCGCTGGTCCTGGTACGCGACGAGCATGGACCGGCCGCTGGCCGACGCGCTCGCCGACCTGCGCCGTCTTGGTCTCGAAACGATCGTGGAGGCAGGCGCCCGCCGCCTAGTCGGCGAACCCGGCCTGAAGGTGTTCGACCTGCTGCAGGACCGGACCATCCGCGTGTCCTGGAAGCGTGAACTGCGCGGCCAGCTGGCGCGCATTTTCGCTGGCGGGCCGTTCGTGCCGCTGCTGGCCGAGCTCGAGGCAATCCACCAGCGCGTGCTGCACGGGCGCGTGTTCGTCGCACTGCACATGCACGCGGGCGACGGCAACGTCCACACCAATATCCCGGTCAATTCCGACGACTACGAAATGCTGCAGGCGGCCAACCGCGCCGTCGGCCGCATCATGCGGGTGGCCCGCGAACTCGGCGGCGTGATCTCGGGCGAGCACGGCATCGGCATCACCAAGCTCGAATACCTGACGGACGACGAGACGCTCGGCTTCCGCGATTACAAGCGCCGCGTCGATCCGGAAGGCCGCTTCAACGCCGGCAAGCTGCTGCCCGGCGCGGACCTGCGCAACGCGTATACGCCGAGCTTCAACCTGCTCGGCCACGAATCGCTGATCATGCAGCAGTCCGACATCGCGCAGATCAGCGACGCGATCAAGGACTGCCTGCGCTGCGGCAAGTGCAAGCCGGTCTGCAGCACGCACGTGCCGGGCGCCAACCTGCTCTATTCGCCGCGCGACAAGATCCTGGCTACTTCGATGCTGATCGAGGCGTTCCTGTACGAGGAACAGACGCGCCGCGGTATCTCGATCCAGCACTGGGACGCGTTCGGCGACGTCGCGGACCACTGCACGATCTGCCACAAGTGCGAGACGCCCTGCCCCGTCGACATCGACTTCGGCGACGTCTCGATGGCCATGCGCGACGTGCTGCGACGCCTGGGCAACCAGCGCGTCAATCCTGCGAAGTCGGCTGCCATGTTCTTCCTGAACACGAACGACCCGGGCACGATCAAGCTGACGCGCAAGCTCATGATCGACTGGGGCTACAAGGCGCAGCGTCTCGGCCACCGGACGCTCGGCAAGCTCGGCGCCGCCCAGACTCGGCATCCGCCCGCCACCACCGGCGGACGGCCGCCGCTGCGCGAGCAGGTCATCCACTTCGTCAACAAGAAGATGCCGGGTGGCCTGCCTAAGAAAACGGCGCGCGCCCTGCTCGACGTCGAAGACCGCAATTACTTAGCCGTCATCCGCGACCCCGTCCAGACGACGAGCGATTCGGAGGCGGTGTTCTACTTCCCGGGCTGCGGCTCCGAGCGCCTGTTCTCGCAGGTCGGCCTCGCGACGCAGGCCATGCTCTGGCACGCCGGCGTGCAGACGGTGCTGCCGCCGGGGTACCTCTGCTGCGGCTATCCGCAGCGTGGCGCCGGGCAGTTCGACCAGGCAGAGAAGATCATCACGGACAACCGGGTCCTCTTCCATCGCGTGGCGAACACGCTCAACTACCTCGACATCAAGACCGTCGTGGTGAGCTGCGGCACCTGCCACGACCAGCTGCAGGGCTACGAGTTCGACCAGATCTTCCCGGGGTCGCGCATCCTCGACATCCACGAGTTCCTGCTCGAGAAGGGC
>JBAVJR010000503.1:0-3888 GCA_049687855.1 Steroidobacteraceae bacterium
GCGCAGCGACGTGTACAACCGCTCGAGCGCCGCATCCGCCTGCGTCAGGCTGTCGGACGAGTAGTTGATCGGCCCGCGGTACTGGCTGTTCACCATGAAGTAGCGCACGACCTCCGGGTCGCGCACCCACTCCAGCACTTCGCGCACCGTGAAGAAATTTCCCAGCGACTTCGACATCTTCTCGTCGTCGACGCGCACGAAACCGTTGTGCATCCACACGTTCACGAAAGGCGAGTCGCACGCTGCGCAGGTCTGCGCGATCTCGTTCTCGTGGTGCGGGAACTTGAGGTCCATGCCGCCGCCGTGGATGTCGAAATGCGGGCCGAGGATGTCGACCGACATCGCGGAGCACTCGATGTGCCAGCCCGGGCGCCCCGGGCCCCATGGTGATTCCCAGGCCGGCTCGCCCGGTTTCGCCGCCTTCCAGAGCACGAAATCGAGCGGATCACGCTTGGCCTCGTCCACCTCGATGCGCGCACCGGCGCGCAGGTCGGCCAGGCGCTTACCCGAGAGCTGGCCGTACGGCTCGAACTTCGCGACGGCGTAGTACACATCGCCATTGCTGGCGGCGTAGGCATATCCCTTGTCCACGAGGGTCTGCACCATCGCGATGATCTGCGCGACGAACTCGGTCGCGCGCGGCTCACGGTCGCCCAGGCGCACGCCCAGCGCCGCGCAGTCTTCCTGGTACGCCTTGATGAAACGCTCGGTCAGCGCCTGCATCGGCTCGTTGTTCTGCTGCGCGCGCTGGATGATCTTGTCGTCGATGTCCGTGATGTTGCGGACGAACATGACGTCGTAGCCCGACGCCTCGAGGTGACGGCGCACGACGTCGAACACGATCAGCATCCGCGCGTGGCCGAGGTGGCAGTAGTCGTAGACCGTGATGCCGCAGACGTACATCCGGACCTTGCCCGGCTCGAGCGGCTTGAAGACTTCCTTGCGTCCGGTCAGCGAATTCTGGATCTGCAGCATGGTGCGGTCGACTGTTGTTCTGAAATCGTTGTGTCAGTTGCGCGTGGCGAGCAGCCGTGCCGACTCGAGCCGGCCGAGAACACGAGTCGTGCCCATGAGGCCGACGAGCGGTGCGAGTTCGGGTCCGTGCGTGGCCCCGGTCAACGCCGAGCGCAGCGGCATGTAGAGCTTCGCGCCCTTGCGGCCCGTCGCCTCGGCGATGGCGCGCGTCCAGCCCTTGAAGTCGCCGGCATTCGCGGCGAGCAGGCTGCCGGCGCTGATGAAGAAATCAGGTCCAGCCTCGGCGATCTGCGCCTTCGCATCCGCGGACACCGGCACTGAATCGTGGACAACCACGCCTACGAGTTCGTCGACTTCCGCGGGAAACAGCACATTGCCCTTCACCACCGCGACGAACGCGCTGCGCTCCCCGCCGGCCTGCAGCGTATCGAGGTGCCCGCCGAGCCACTGCTCGATCTGCGCATCGGTCGAGTGCGTCACGGCCTCGCGCTGCCAGTGCCGCAATTGCGCCTCGTCGAAGCGCGCCGCGGAATGACTGGTGCGAGCGAGGTCGAAGTGCGACGCGAGCTGATCGAGCGCGAGCCAGCCATCGTTGCCGCAGGCATGGCCGAGCCGGACCAGGTAATTGCAGACCGCAGCCGGCAGGTACCCCTGCGCGCGAAGGTCGGTCAGGCTCGCAGCGCCCTCACGTTTCGACAATGGGGTGCCGCTCGGTGCCAGCACCAGCGGCAAATGACCGTACTCGGGCATCGGCATGCCGAGGGCTTCGAGCAGCAACAGCTGGCGCGGCGTGTTCGCCAGGTGGTCGTCGCCCCGCAATACGAGCGTGATCCCCATCGCCGAGTCGTCCACCGCATTGCCGAGGAAGAACGACACCGTGCCGTCGGCGCGGCGGATCACGAAATCGCCGATGTCGTCGGACTGGAATCGCTGCGGACCGTGGATGCGGTCGACGAACTCCACCGTGCGATAGTCCGGCACGCGAAAGCGGATCGCCGGCGCCTTGCCGGAGTCGATGCGTCGCTGCACCTCGGCCGCACTCAGGCCCGCGCAGGTGCGCGCGTACCGCGGTGGCCTGCCCGAAGCCAGCTGCGCTTTGCGCGACAGCTGCAGTTCTTCGGGCGAGCAGAAACACGGGTAGGTCTGGCCGCCTGCCTCAAGCTTCGCCAGGGCCTCGGCGTAGATGGAACCGCGCTCGCTCTGCCGATACGGACCGTGCGGACCGCCAACGTCCGGACCTTCATCCCACGTGATTCCAAGCCAGCGCAATTCGTCGAGTTGCCGTTCGAGCAGCGCGTCCTGGCTGCGGCCGGCATCCGTATCCTCGACGCGCAGCACGAAGCGACCGCCAGACGCGCGTGCAGCCAGCCAGCTGAACAGCGCCGTGCGGGCGTTGCCCAGGTGCAGCGCGCCCGTGGGGCTCGGCGCGAAACGCGTGATGAGGGCGGTAGCAGGCATGACCGTGCATCTTACCGGATCGGGTGGACCGTCTCGGCGTCCGACGCTGGCCCGTGGGCCCCGGGACGCTTACCATCCGCGCAGTCCTTGCCGCAGACCGGGTGCCTGCATGTCCTTGAGCTTTGCGACCTTCTCGCGCATCTTCCTGCCCCTGCTGCTCGCCACGGGGCTGTCCACGCCCGCTTGGTCGCAGGACGCGGCCCCGGCCGGACCGCAGCGGGTCCTTTTCGAAACGACGATGGGCACCTTTACGATCGAGGTCGACCCGGCGCGCGCGCCGCTCACCGCCGCGAGTTTCCTGCAATACGCCCGTGACCAGCATTACGACGGCACGATCTTCCATCGGGTCATCGGCAATTTCGTGATCCAGGGCGGCGGGTACGTGCCGGACGGCGCCGAGAAGCCGGTCCGTGGCGGCGTGCCCAATGAAAGCGGCAACGGCCTGAGCAACCGGCGCGGTACGGTCGCCCTGGCGCGCACCGGGGACCCGCACAGCGGCACCTCCCAGTTCTACGTCAACGTGACCGACAACATTGCGCTCGACCCGTCCCCCTCGCGCTGGGGTTACGCGGTTTTTGGACGCGTGGTCGACGGCATGGATGTCATCGACCGGATCGCCAGCGTTGCGACCGGATCGCGCGTCACGTTCGGGGAAGACACGCCGCTGCAACCGGTCGTCATCACGACGGCCCGCATCGTCGGCGAGGCTGCCGCGCCCAAGTGAACGCCGACCGCCGCAAGACGCTGCTGATCTCCGACCTGCACCTCGATCCCTCGGCACCCGGGATCGCGCGCCAGTTCGTCGACTTCCTGCGCGGTGAGGCGCGCGAGGCACGCGCGCTCTACATCCTTGGCGACCTGTTCGAGGCCTGGCTCGGCGACGACGACCCGGATCCGGCCGTGCGCTCGATCGTCGCGGAACTGCGCGGCCTGCGCGATGCTGGAGTGCCCATCTACTTCATGCACGGCAACCGCGATTTCCTCGTCGGCTCGCGTTTCGCCGCCGAGACCGGCTGCACCCTGCTGCAGGACCGCACCGTCGTCGACCTGCATGGCGAGCGCGTGCTCCTCATGCACGGCGACGCGCTGTGCACCGCCGACACGAGCTACCAGCGCCTGCGGCGAATCCTGCGCAATCCCCTCACGCTTTTTGTGCTGCGCCACCTGGGCCTCGAGTCGCGGCGCAAGCTGGGCCGGAAATTGCGGGCGGGCAGCCAGATGCACGTGGGGGCAACCGCGGCCGCGATCATGGACGTGACGCCCGCCGAAGTCCTCGACTCGCTGCTGCACGCGCGCGTCAGCACACTGGTGCATGGGCACACCCACCGCCCGGCGATTCACTCGCTCGAGGTGGACGGCAAGCCGGCGCGCCGCATCGTGCTCGGCGACTGGTACACGCAAGGCAGCGTGCTCGAGTGGCGGGATGATGGCGTGGAACTGCGGACCCTGGGAAGG
>JBAVJR010000504.1:0-2074 GCA_049687855.1 Steroidobacteraceae bacterium
AGCGACATGGCTTCGCCGCCCGCAGAGTTCGAGCGCGAGCGTTTCCAGGAAGCCCTGGCCAGGGAGATCGAGGGGCTGCCCGAGCGCGAGAAGCTCGTCCTGTCGCTCTACTACGAGCAGGAACTGAACCTGCGCGAGATCGGTGACGTGCTCGAGGTCACGGAGTCGCGGGTCTGCCAGATCCACGGGCAGGCGCTGGTCAGGTTGCGCGCCCGCATGAGCGCGTGGCTGGAGAACTGAGTGTTGCAGCCAATCCAGGTGACGCATGGACATCCTTAGTCTGGTAGGCGTGTTCCTGGCGCTGGTCGCCCTGATCGGCGGCAGCATCCTGAAGGGCGCGGGCGTGTCCTCGCTGCTCAATCCGGCGGCCTTTCTCATCGTCGTCGTCGGCACCATCGCGTCGATCCTGCTGCAGACACCACTCAAGGTCTTCATGCGTTCAATGAAGATCCTGCCGTGGGTGTTCAAGCCGCCGCTCATCGACTTCAACGGCACGATCGAGAAGATCACGGAGTGGAGCAACATCGCGCGCAAGCAGGGACTGCTGGGACTCGAGCCGGCAATCCAGGGCGAGACGGACGAGTTCACCAGGCGCGGCCTGCAGTTCCTGGTCGATGGCGTCGAACCGGAGTCCCTGCGCGAAACCCTCGAGATGGAGATGGAGGCGCGCGACGAACGCGAGACAGCGGCCGCCAAGGTCTTCGAGGGCATGGGCATCTACGCGCCGACGCTCGGCATCATCGGTGCGGTGCTCGGCCTGATCGCCGTCATGAAGAATCTCGCCGACCCGAGCAAGCTCGGTCACGGCATTGCGGCGGCCTTCACCGCCACCATCTACGGCATCGGCCTCGCCAACCTGTTCCTGCTGCCGCTGGCTTCCAAGCTGAAGGGAATCATCAAGGCGCAGGGGACGCTGCGGATGATGTTGCTCGAGGGGTTCATAGCGATCGCCCAGGGCGAAAACCCGCGCAACATCGAGGCCCGGCTGCGCGGCTTCACCGAGTGATCCGGGCTGCACATGGGACGCAGGCACAAGCGGCACGAGGAGCATCAGAACCACGAGGCATGGGCGATCCCCTATGGCGACCTCGTCACGCTGCTGCTGGCGTTCTTCGTGGTGATGTATGCCGTTTCGTCGCTGAACGAGGGCAAGTACCGCGTGCTGTCGGACGCGCTCACCGCCGCATTTCGCGGCCCGCCCCGCACGCCGGACCCGGTGCCGATCGGCAACAAGCCGTCCGGGCGCGGCGGTCAGGCGCGCACGCCCGGGGCCATGCCCCGTTCGTTCACGCATGCGAGAGGTCAGGAAGAACCGCCGCCGGATGCGGCTGCGCAACAGCCAGGCAGCGGCGACCTCGAGCTGAACCGGATCGCCCGTGAGGTCGAGCAGGCGCTGACGGACCTCGTGGCGAAAGATCTCGTGACCGTGCGGCGGCAGCGCCAGTGGGTGGAGGTCGAGATCCGCACCGACATTCTCTTTGCCAGCGGTGATGCACATGTCGCGCCCAAGGCGCGGCCGATCCTGACGCAGGTCGCAACCATCATGCGTGGGCTGGCGAACCCGCTGCGCGTCGAGGGCCATACGGACAACGTGCCGATAAGGACCGCGGCGTACCCATCCAACTGGGAACTTTCAGCAGCGCGGGCCGCCAGCGTCGTGCATCTCTTCATGAACCTCGGGGTCGAGCCGCAACGCATGGAGATCAGCGGCTTCGGCGAGTATCGGCCCCGCGCCGAGAACACGACTGCCGCGGGTCGCGACCAGAACCGCCGGGTACTGATCATCGTACTCGATCCATCGCTGCGCGAGCCGGGCACGACGCAGGCCGCCGGCGCCGCCGGACCGGCGGCAGCGGCACCGCAGCCTGTCGCAGGCGAGTCGCCGCGGGTGGCGGCGGTGACTGAAGAAGACGTGCCGGAGCAACCCGCTGGTGGATTGCCCGCGGCGGGCGACGGGCGGCGCTGAGCGGAGGCCGGCATGCAGTCAACCGACATCATGGTCATTGCGGGCGGCGCCATACTGCTGGCGGCCATTGTTGCGCTCGCGGCGTGGATAGCGGCGCTCGCGCGACGC
>JBAVJR010000505.1:0-1646 GCA_049687855.1 Steroidobacteraceae bacterium
GGGCAAGCTGGCCGTTGCGTGGTTGTGGGTTACGTACGCGCTGCTGGTGTTCGTCGCGCCGTTCACGGTGATCGGGCTCGCAGCGCTGGGGTTCGTGGACAACTGGCTGCGCTCGCAGCCGCCCGCGGGCAGCGCGGCGACGTGAGCGGGCCCGTGCATGCGTTGAGCCGGTTGTTTGCGGACGTACAGTCAATCATCTGAAGATCGATCGAGGACACTACGATGGAAGTCATCCTGCTGCAGAAGGTTGCCAACCTCGGCAACATCGGCGACAAGGTCAAGGTCAAGCCCGGCTACGGCCGCAATTTCCTGCTGCCGTCGGGCAGGGCTGCGCTCGCCACCGCCGCTAACCTGAAGAAGTTCGAAGCGCGACGCTCCGACCTCGAAAAGCTCGCCGCCGATTCGCTGTCGAGCGCCCAGTCGCGCGCCAAGCTGCTCGAAGGCTTCAAGCTCAACCTGCAGGCGAAGGCCGGCACGGAAGGCAAGCTGTTCGGCTCGGTCGGCACGTCCGACATCGCCGAAGCGCTGACCAAGGGCGGCATCGCCATCGAGCGCGCGGAAGTGCGCCTGCCGGGCGGTCCGATCCGCGTGATCGGCGAGCACCACGTCAAGCTGCACCTGCACACCGACGTCGAGATCGACCTTCCGGTCGTGATCACCGCCGAAGACTGATCCACCTCGCGTCCGCCGGGGGGCATCCGTCAACGATGGAGCAGGAAGACAGCGGCGGCGGCGCAGGTTCCGGCGGCAGGTTCCGCCGGAAGCCGCGCCCGTACGTCAGCGACGAAGCAGCGGCACTGCGCGTGCCGCCGAACTCGCTCGAAGCCGAGCAGGCCGTGCTCGGCGGCCTGCTGCTCGACAACAGCACGTGGGACTCCATCGCCGACCGGCTGCGCGCCGAGGACTTCTACCGGCGTGACCACCAGCTGATCTTCGAGGCGATCCTCGACCTGTCGCAGAAAGGCGAGCCGAGCGACGCAGTCACGCTCGCCGAGCGCCTCGCGAGCACGGGCCTCGCCGACGAGACCGGCGGCCTCGCATACCTGGCGGGCCTGGCGCGCGACACGCCCACCGCCGAGAACATCCGTGCCTATGCCGACATCGTTCGCGAGCGCTCGCTGCTGCGGCAGCTGATCCGCGTCAGCGGCGAAATCGCGGGCAGCGCGTACGAGAACGAAGGCAAGCCGGCTGCCGAACTGGTCGACGAGGCCGAGCGCCGCATCTTCCAGATCGCGGAGAAGGGCCGGAAGCTGGGTTCCGGCTTCGTGCCGGTGCGCGAGGTGCTCGGGGCCACGATCGATCGCCTCGACCTGCTGCACGCGTCGCGCGGCCAGCTCACGGGCCTCAGCACGGGCTACAACGAACTCGACCGGATGACCGCGGGCCTGCAGCCGGGCGACCTCGTCATCGTCGCCGGCCGCCCGTCCATGGGCAAGACGACTCTGGCCCTCAACATCGCCGAGAACGCGGCCATCGCCGCCAACAAGCCGGTCGCGATCTTCTCGATGGAAATGTCGCGCGAGCAACTCGCGTTCCGCATGATCTCCTCGCTCGGCCGCGTCGACCAGGGCCACATGCGCACCGGCAACTTCGGCGACGAGGACTGGGCCCGCATCAACAGCGCGATCGCGCAGATGAAGTCGGCG
>JBAVJR010000506.1:0-2531 GCA_049687855.1 Steroidobacteraceae bacterium
GACGTCGATCGGACCCGGTGTGCAGGAAATCCGGGTCCGGGAAGAAAGAAAGCGGCGCATTCCGCGTGATTTACCTTGCCCGGCTACCGGAGGCTGTCTACGTGGTTCACTGCTTCCAGAAGAAGACGCAGCGCACGCCGCAGCGGGAACTCGATCTGGCCCGGCGGCGACTGTCAGAACTGATGAGGACGCAACGATGACGACGACCAAGCACACAACTTTCGCCTCCGTGTGGGATGCCATCGAGGACTCCCGCGAGATCGCTGCCAGTCTCAGGCTCCGCGCCGAAGTGGCCAATGCCATCATCGAGGAGACCCGCCGTCGCAAGCTCACTCAGGCTCGAGCGGCCGCAATCTGCGGCGTCACCCAGCCGCGCATCTCCGATCTCATGCGCGGACGATTGGATCTCTTCTCGCTCGACGCATTGATCGACATGGCGGCACGCCTCGAGTTGAGAACGAGCGTTAGCGTCCGCAGGCGTCGCGCTGCCTGAAGTGCGTCGATTCAGCCAGTCCCCGCAAAACCCTTCCCAGGACGGCGCAGCGTCGCGGGATCGAGTAACTGGCAACGCCGGCCTCCCCTCTCCGTCCCCTGCTGAACCTTCGCTCCGACTATCCCCCAACCCCTATCCCCTATCCCCTTTCCTCGATGTCGAGTCCCACCGAGTTGGCGAGCGCAGCGAAGCCGGGGAAGCTGGTGGCGACATTGGCAACGTCGAGGATCTCGATGGGCGCCGTTGCACGCAAGCTCGCCATGGCGAACGCCATCGCGATCCGGTGATCGCCCCGGCTGTCGATCGTGCCGCCGCGGAACGGGTTGCCGCCCACGATACGCATGCCGTCATCGAGCGGCTCATGCTGCACGCCGAGCACCTCGAAGCCGCGCGCCATGGCCGCGATGCGGTCACTTTCCTTGACGCGCAGCTCTGCGGCGCCCGTGACCAGCGTCTCCCCCTCGGCGCAAGCGGCAGCGACGAACAGCGCCGGGAACTCGTCGATCGCCAGTGGCACGAGCCGCTCGGGGATGCGCGCGCCCTTGAGCCGTGACGGCCGCACTTCGATGTCGGCCACCGGCTCCATGCCGAAGCTGCGGTGGTTGAGCAGTCGCAGGTCTGCGCCCATCAGCGCCAGCATCTCCAGGATACCGGTCCGCGTTGGGTTCACGCCGACATCGCGGATCGTGAATGGCTCGCGCGCTCCGAGGCACGCCGCGACCAGGAAGAACGCCGCGGACGAGATGTCGCCCGGCACGCGCAGGCTCGCCGCCTGCAGTGACTGCGGAGCGGCAAGGCTCACCACGCCGTCGCGTGCGCGGACTTCGCAACCGAAGCTCTGCAGCATGCGTTCGGTGTGATCGCGCGTGACCGCCGGCTCGACCACGGTGGTCTCCCCGCCGGCGTACAACCCTGCTAGCAGCACCGCGGATTTCACCTGCGCGCTGGCGACCGGCATCTCGTAGCGGATGCCCTGCAACTGCTGCCTGCCCTGGATCCGCACCGGGGGCTTGCCGTCGTTCGTCTCGATGCGGGCACCCATGGCTCGCAGCGGCTTGGCGGCGCGTTCCATCGGGCGACGCATCAACGATGCGTCACCGACCAGTTCGGAATCGAATGGCTGTGCGCTGAGCAGGCCCATGAACAGACGCATGGCAGTGCCCGCGTTACCCATGTCGAGCGAGGACGTGGGTGCACGCAAGCCGCGCAGTCCGACGCCATCGACGATGACCTCGCCGGGACCCGGCCGTTCTACGTGGACGCCGAGATGCGCGACGGCCTTCATGGTGGAGAGGCAGTCTTCGCCCTCCAGGAAGCCCGTGACGTGTGTCCGCCCTTCGGCGAGGGCGCCGAACATCAGCGCGCGGTGCGAGACCGACTTGTCGCCCGGGACGGTGACCTCCCCGGCGACGCGGTCGGCCGGGTCGACGACGTAGGACGTCATCTCAGAGGATCGCCTTGGGGTAGGCGCCGACGACGCGAAACAGGGACGCGCGACGCTTGAGCTCGGCGAGCGCCGTTGCCAGCGGCTCGCGTTCGGCGTGGCCCTCGAGGTCGATGAAGAACACGTAGTCCCATTTCTTCTTGCGGGACGGGCGCGATTCGATGCGCGTCAGGCTGATGCCGTGCTGTGCCAGGGGCTCGAGCAAGCGATACAACGCGCCGGGCGCATCGGTCTTGGCAGCCGACACGAGCAGCGTGGTCTTGTCGGCCTCGCCCGGGCTCACGGCCTTGCGGCCGATCACGAGGAAGCGCGTCGTGTTGTCGGGGCGGTCTTCGACCTCCGGCACGAGCAGGTTCAGGCCGTACACTTCGGCCGCCGCGGCGCCGGCAATCGCGGCCGTGCCTTCTTCGTCGCGCGCACGACGCGCACCTTCGGCATTGCTGCTGACGGTGATGCGCTCGACGCCTGGCATGTGCTCCTGCAGCCAGCCGCGGCACTGCGCCAGCGACTGCGGGTGACCGCACACGCGGCGAATGTCGCCGAGCATCGTCATGCGACCCATCAGGTTCTGGTGGATGCGCAGTTCCACCTCGC
>JBAVJR010000507.1:0-10567 GCA_049687855.1 Steroidobacteraceae bacterium
GACCTGCTGCGGCTGCCGGAAGGCATGAAGATCCTGCCCGAGGATTCACGTGACTACGCGCGGCAGGTCGAAGCCTTGCCCGACGACATGCGTGGCGAACTGCTGCCGCGCGCGCTGATGAGCGGCCTGCACCGGTTCGGCGCCACGCGCAACATCCAGGACGTCTCCTCGGCGATTCACGATACCTGCGAACTCGAGTTCGGCCGGCTCGACGCAGAACTCGCGATGGTGCGTTACGTCGCCTGGGCGATCCCCGCCATCGGCTTCATCGGCACCGTGCGCGGCATCGGCGAAGCGTTGCAGCAGGCGCACAAGGCGGTCGAAGGCGACGTCTCCGGCGTGGTCGCGGGCCTCGGCCTTGCCTTCAACTCGACGCTCGTCGCGTTGGGCCTGAGCATCCTCGTGATGTTCATGCTGCACCAGATCCAGCTGCGCCAGGAGCGGGCCGTGCTCGACGCCGAGGCGTTCCTCGACGAACACGTCGTGCGCCAGATGATGGTGAGATAAGCGGCCGCGCCATGAGCCTGCTCGCGGTCGAACTGAATGACGCCGGACTGCTGCTTGCGCGAACGGGCGGCGACGGCGCTCCCGTGCTTGCCGGCGAGGAAAGCCCGGGACTCGCGGTGCTGCACGAAGGTCGCGTCCACGTCGGCGGCGACGCCGTGCGACGCTACCGTATCGCGCCGCTGCACGCACAGAACCGTTTCTGGCAGTCGCTCGGCCTGGATCCGTTGCCGTGGTCGGCCCGCGGCATCGCGACGGCGGCCGATCTTGCGCACGCGCACCTGTCTGCCGTGCTCACGGCGGAAGCGCGACACGGCGCGGAGGAGTTGCTGCTCGCCGTGCCCCCCGGCTATACGCGGGAGCAACTCGGCCTGCTCGTCGGCATCGCCAACGAGTGCGGCGTATCGGTGCGTGGGCTCGTGGATGCCGGGCTTGCCGCTGTTGCCACGGTCACACCGGCGCCCTGCCTGCTGCACCTGGACCTGCAACTGCACCAGGCAGCGGCGACGCTGATCGAGGCGTCACGCGCCGAAGGCGTGTTGCGCCGGACCCGCTACGAGTTGCTGCCCGGCGCAGGCGTGCTTGCCCTGCGGCAGGCGATGGCCGAGAGCATCGCAACGGCGTTCGTGCGCGAGACCCGGTTCGATCCGTTGCACCAGGCGACCTCCGAGCAACGCCTGCACGACCAGCTGCCGTCCTGGCTGCAGGCGCTCGCCACCGCCGACGAGATCGCGGCCGGGATCGAAGTGGGCTCGACTACGCACCGCATTGCACTCACGCGCGCGCAGCTCGCGGCGGCGGTGGAACCGCTGAGTGACGACATCCTGCGGCTGGTGCAGGCGGCGCGTCCGCCGGGCATCGCCCTGCATCTCTGCTTCTCGCCCCGCGTGGCGGCGATACCCGGCCTGGTCGGCCGGCTCGCCGCATTGCGGGACTGCGTCGTCGTCGAGCTGGCGCAGGGCGCGCCGGCCCTCGGAGCTTTGCGCGCAGCCGCAGCCATCGTCCGTCCTGCGGACTCGATAGCGCTGGTGCACCGCTTGCCGCTGGCCGATGCGCACGACTCGACTGCGCCCGTCGAGGCTGCGCCATTCGCGGTGCCCGTCGATGCCGTGCCGACGCACGTGCTGTTCCGCGGGCGCGCCTGGCCGATCACCACGGTGCCCTTGACCTTGGGTTGGTCGGTGGGCGCCGCACCGCGCGCGTTGACCCTGCCCGCGGGTATCGCCGGCGTGTCGCGCTCCCACTGCACGCTCGAGTTGCACGACGGGCAGGCCTGCGTCGTCGACCGCAGCACCTATGGCACGTTCGTCAACGACGAGCGCATCGGTGGCCGGCTTGCACTGCAGGTGGGCGACGTGCTGCGACTCGGTGCGCCCGGTGTTGCGCTCGAATTGATCCGCGTGTTGCCGGACCATGGCGCGGCGTAGAAAAAAGTTCGACATCTTCAGCATGTCCTTCCTGGACACGATCTGCTGCGCGTTCGGCGCGATCGTGCTGCTGTACATGATCCTGAATGCGCAGGGCAACAAGGCCTTCAAGGACCACGACTCAGAGCTGCGCGCCGAGGTGAACCGGCTCGAGGAGGAAGTGCTGCAGGGCTTTGCCGACCTCGTCGTGCTGCGCAACAGCATGAAGGCGACGACGACCGAGGCCGAGCGCGCCGAGGGCCTGTCCGACCGCGTGCTGCAGGAGACCGAAAAGACCAGGGAGCAACTTGCCGACGCCGACAAGACGACCATCTCGCGGCGCGAGGCGATCGAGAAACTCAAGGCCGACCTCAGGCAGATCGAGGAGGAGAAGAAGCGGCTCGTCGCCGGCACGCCGGAGCCCGGCAAGCCGGGCAACCGGGTGAAGGGGTTCGTCGGCACCGGCGATCGCCAGTACCTGAGCGGCCTCAAGCTCGGCGGCGAGCGCATCGTCATCCTCGTCGACGTCTCGGCGAGCATGCTGGACGAAACGGTCGTCAACGTGATCCGGTTGCGCAACATGTCGGAAACGCGCCGGCTGATGTCGGAGAAATGGCGACGCACCGTGGCCACGGTCGACTGGCTCATGACGCAGATCCCGCCCAAGTCGAAGTTCCAGGTGCTGGCGTTCAACGTCAAGGCATGGCCGGTGGTGCCGAACAGCACCGGGCGCTGGCTCGATGGCAGCGATGCGCAGGCCCTGACCGACGTCGTGGCGAACCTGCGCCGCACGGTGCCGACGGAGGGCACGAGTCTCGAGAACGCGTTCACGCTGATGAACTCGCTGAGCCCCGCGCCCGACAACGTCTTCATCATCACCGATGGCCTGCCGACGCAGGGGGCCACGCCGCCGGCCATCCGCAAGACGATCGATGGTGACGGGCGCCTCAGGCTGTTCGAGCGCGCGCTCGCCAGGTATCCCAACCGGATTCCGGCCAACGTGATCCTGATGCCGATGGAAGGGGACCCGGCCGCGCCGGGAGCTTTCTGGACGCTCGCCCGTCGCACCAACGGCTCGTTCCTGATGCCGGCGAAGGACTGGCCATGAAGCGCCGCCGCGCGCGCGATTTCGAAGTGTTCAGCATGTCGTTCCTCGACACGATCTGTTGCGCCTTCGGCGCCATCATCCTGCTGTTCATGCTGAGCAAGTTCGGCGAGCCTGCAGCGCTCGAGAAATCACGGCTGGATCTCGAGGGTCGACTGCTGAAGCTGCAGGAAGACCGCTACGACATACGTGGCCAGACCGAGATCCTCAATCGCGATCTCACCGAACGCGAGCGGCAGCTGTCGGAGGTGAAGCAGAAGCTCGCGCGCCTGCGCGGGGATCTCAGCGACGTGAAAGGCCAGTTCAAGGCAAGCGACCAGGATGCCGAGGTCGCGAACAAGCTGCAGGGGCAGCTGGTCTCGGCGCAGCAGCAGCTCACCGAGGAGATGAAGAAGGTGCTCGGCGCGCAATACCGCCGCGCGCCGCAGGACGCTGTCGCCGGCCTGCCCGTCGACAGCGAATACATCATCTTCATCATCGACACGTCGGGTTCGATGGCCAACTACGCGTGGCCGCTGATGCTGCGCAAGATGCAGGAAGTACTCGACGCCTACCCGCAGGTGAAAGGCTGGCAGGTCATGAGCGACGAGGGCACGTACATGTACCCGTCATATCGCGGCCGCTGGCTGCCCGACACGCCCGCGCAGCGCAAGCTCGTCGTCGACCGGCTGCGCGACTGGTTCCCGTTCAGCAATTCGAGCCCGGTCGAGGGCATCGTCGAAGCGATCCAGACGTATTACGGCTCGGGACGACGCATCAGCCTGTACGTGCTCGGCGACGAGTTCACGGGGTCCTCGGTGGACTCGGTCGTCCGGACGGTCGACCTGATCAATCGAGAAGACCGGACCGGGCAACGCAGGGTGCGCATCCATGCGCTCGCGTTCCCGGTGCGTCCGGACGCGCCGCAGTTCACGAGCGTGCGTTTCGCGACGCTGATGCGGGTGCTCTGCGCGCGCAACGGCGGGACGTTCGTCGGGCTGAACGAGCCTGCCAGTTACCGGCGCTGAGGTGTATCTTGGCGTGCATGCCTGATCTGTTCACTGCGCGCGGAGCATCGCGCGCGTTGCGCTCACTGCGAAGTCCGGTCGCGGCGTTGATCATGACTCTGCTCGCAGGCTGCGCGCCCACGACGTTCGAAACCCAGACCGACATCCCACCGCCCCTGATCGAGAAGATTCCGGTCGTGATCGGCGTGCACATGCCGGTCGAGTTCACCGACAAGGTGTACCAGGAAAAGCGTGAAGGTGGCGGCGGCGAATACAGCATCGGCCTCGGCAAGGCGCAATCCGCGGGGTTCATGCGGGTCCTGAACGCGATGTTCAATCGCGTGGTGCCCGTCGCTTCACCAGGGGACGCGGCAGCGACCGATCCGGAAATCCGCGGCGTGCTGGAGCCCGTCCTCGAGGACTATGCGTTCGTGACACCGGCCGACTCCGGCACGGCGTCGTATGCAGCGAGCCTGCGTTACACGATTCGACTCTACTCACCGCAGGGCAAGCTGGCGGAGAGCTGGACCTTCACGGGGTACGGGTCGCAGCCGGCGAGCCAGTTTCCGGGCAAAGGTGGCGAGGCGCTGGCCATGGCCACACGGCTCGCGATGCGCGATGCGGGTGCGAAGCTCGCCGCGGAATTCCACGAGCAGGCGATCGCACGTGGCCTGCTGCCCTCGGTGCAGGCGGTTACGCCGCGAGAAGTGGAACTGCCGCCGCCGCGCTACTAGCAACAGGTGCGGCAGCTGCGTGACGGCTGTTCACGCGGGCGGGGCCGGTCTATTCGCCCTGTTTCGGCGGCTCTGGATCGACGGGCTCTGCTGCCGGCGTGTCCCCGGATTTCTCGACAGCCGCGGGCGCTGCCGGAGGCGGCAACAGCAGGATCCACGGCTGGCTGAACTGTACGCCCGGCGTCGCGACCGGTTCGCCGTTGTCCAGGCGCGGGCGATAGCGCGCCGTGCTCTGCAGCGTCAAGGCCGTCTTTTCGCCGCGCCTCGCGTCGCCCGAATCGTCGATCACTTTCGGCGCCTCCACGCGGCCCAGCGCGCTGACCGTGTACTCGACGACCACGTTGCGCGCCTCGACTTCCGAGGGCGGGCGTTTCGTGTACCGGTTCCAGCCGTCGGGCCGGAACAGGTGCAGCAGGACGGGCTGGCCGAAAATCGCCTCGGTGTAGCTCTTGCCATTCAACTTGTCTGTCACGCGCGCGGCCGCCCTCCACGCCTGCTGGTAATGGCTGCGCGCGCGATCCGGCTGGTTGCGCACCTGGTACCAGTCGCCGACCTGGGTCCGCACGTTCAGCACCGCCACGGGCGACGGCTCCGCGGCCTGGTCGACGATCTGCGCCGCGCGCAGCAGGGATCGCTCGCCTTCGCCCGCCAGCGCAGAGGGCGAAGCGTAGGCGGGCACCAGCATCGCCGACGGGTCGTGATACAGGGCTGAGCGTTGTTCGTCAGGGGACGCCAGCGGCTGCGCCGCCGGATCGAGCAGTTGCCTGCGGTTGCAGGCGGCGATCGCAAGCAATGGCCCCACGAGACGCTGCGAGTTCATTCCCTCGGCGGCTTCCACGATCTCGAGCGCCTGCCGCAGCGTGTGCCGCGACTGGTCGTACGCTCCGATGCTCGCGTACCAGCGCCCGATCTGTTCCAGGGTCGGGGCGAGTTCCGGGCTGCTCGCGCCGTACTGGCGCGTCGCGATCCGCAACAGGTATCTCTGCGCCTTCAAGGCCTCCGGGTAGCGGCCGAGCTCGGTCAGCGAATCGATGTACTGCTCGACCAGCGGCACCTGTTTGGCCGTGAGCAGCCCTTCGTGCCGGCGCTTGAGGGCGATCGCCTGGTCGAAGCTCTGCACCGCGAGGTCGTGCCGGTTGCCGTCGTGATAGGCCGAGGCGAGGCCGGCATGGGCTCGCGCAAGCCGGTCGTGCAGCGGACGGCCCGAACTCTCGATGAGCTTGATCGCCCGCAGGTACGTGGACTCGGCACCCACGTAGTCCTCCGCAAGGTTCTGGACCATGCCGAGGTTCATCAGCGCAACCTGCACTTCCTCGGCCGTCGGCGTGGTCGCCTGGGCCTCCGCGAGTTTGAGCACGCGGTCGGCATGCGGCATGGCTTCTGCATAGCGTCCCGCGTCGAACTCCGTGCGGAAGCTCGTGTAGGCGTCGGTCGCGCTGGCGGCGGCCGGGTTACCGGCGGCGTCGGCCGGAGGCGCTGCAACCGGCTCCCCGGGCACAGGGGTGACGGACTGCCCGAACGCGGTGCCCGACACCGCGAGCCAGGCCCACGCGGCCGCGACGAACCATGGACGCCGTGCGCTGGTTCCGGGCACGACGGTATGGAGACGGTCACTCATCACGCCAGACTGACACGCGTACGGCGCGCCTTCAATCGGTCAGCGACGCTGGAACAGGTAATGCGAGACGATCCATTCTTCGCCACCGCGATAGCCCCACAGTTCGGCGCACGACATGAAGAAGACGCGCCAGTACACCCACCACTTGCCGGCGTCGGCCTTGCCGTAGGTGGACTCGAACAGAGGCAGGATCGAGTCGCGGGCCCGGTCCATGTTGGCCAGCCAGGCCTCGGCGGTCTTCTGGTAGTGCACGCCGGGAACGTGCCAGTGCTCGCGCAGCAGCAGGTCGGACTGGAAGTACAGCAGCAGGTCGTCGCTCGGCATCATGCCGCCGGTGAAGAAGTACTTCGACATCCAGTCACCGGGGCCGTCCCCGGGGCCGGTGACTTCGAACGGGTAGGCCAGCTCCTTGTGCGTGAAGATGTGCACGAACAGCGTCGCCTGGGGGCGCATCCAGCCGGCGACGCGGCGCAGCAGCGCCTCGTAGTTGCGCATGTGCTCGAACATCTCGACCGAGACGACGCGGTCGAAGCGCCGGTCGGCCGGAAATTCGAGCACGTTGGCGTCGCAGGTGATCACCTCGACATTGCGCAGCCCGCGCTCTGCGGCGCGCGCGTCGATGAATTCCTTCTGCGTGCGCGAATTCGAAACGGCAGTGATGCGCGCCGAGGGAAAATGCGCCGCCATCCACAGCGTGAGCGAACCCCAGCCGCAACCGAGCTCGAGGATGTCTTCGCCATCACGCAGCCGGGCACGTTCGCAGGTGAGGCCGAGCATCGCCGCCTCGGCGTCGTCGAGGCTCTGCACGCCGTCGCGGTAATAGCACGACGAATACTTGAGGTGCGGGCCGAGCACCTGCTGGAAGAACGCGGTCGGCACTTCGTAGTGCTGCTCGTTGGCCGCCTGCGTCGCGATCGCAACGGGGCTCGCGCGCAACCGTTCGACCAGTCGCATCAGGCTGGCCTGCTGCGCCTCGACGTCGTCCTTGCGCTCCTCACGCAGTCGCTCGGCCAGCAGCCGGCGGATGCCGAAGCGGATCACGGCATCGGGCAGCAGGTTCCGCTCGAGCAGGCGCAACGACAGCGAAGGCATGGGTGATCTCAACGAGAGGGGCGCAGCAGCAATTCGGGCACGGTTTGGCCATTCATGCCAACCGGTTCGGCCGCCGTCGCGGCGCGGATTCGGCTTCAGTCGCGGGCGTAGAGCGCGAAGCTGCCGTAACCCACGACGCGCTGACTGTCCCCGGCCGTGTCGCCCGAGGTCCGGCGGTCGAGCAGGCGCACCTCGAGGTCGCGATGCCGCGCGACTTCCAGCAGTCCGTTGATGCTGTCGGCCCCGCAGGCCTGCGATTCCGACAGGTCGCTGCGGCGCTCGACGATGCGTTGCGCCGTCTGCTGGTCGAGCGCCTGCGCCTCGGAGTGGGTGCGATGGTGGCTCAGGTCCGAACTGACCACGATCAGCGTCTCCGGGCCGCCCCAGACCGCCTCGAGCGCGCGTCCCACCTGCTCGGGCGGGGCGAGTCCCACTGCAATCGGCAGCAGGTCGAAGTCCTTGAGTACCGACTGCAGGAAGGGCAGCTGCACTTCGAGCGAATGCTCGAGCGCATGTGGCGCGTCCGCAATGCCCGCGAGTCCGAGTTCCCGCAGGCGCCGGCGGCCCTCATCGTTGATGCGCACCTGGCCGAGCGGTGTCGAGAACCAGCTGCACGACGGCAGGGCGAGACCATGCGTCTTGACGCGATGGCTCGGGCCCAGCAGCACCACGTGACGGATCGAGGCTGCCGCCGCGCCATCGAGCGTCCGGAACGCCGCGGTTGCGACTGCGCCGGAATACGCATAGCCCGCGTGCGGCACGATGAGCGCTTTCGGCAGGCGAGTGACGGTGGTGCCGCCGCTGCCGAGCAGCGTCCGCAGCGCGCGACGCAGGCCGTCGGCATCCCTGGGGTAATAGAGGCCCGCCGCGGAAGAGGGCCGCACGCCGCCTGATTCGTCGCTCGGAGCCGACATTCCACCCCCTGCGCCCAACGTGCGCTGCGGATGACTATGTCGCCCCCGGCCGCTCGCCACCAATCGTACGAATACGCATGTTGTGCGCGGGCAATTCCTACAGCACGGCTGTACAAGTGCGCCCGCGCGCCGGGTGACCCCTACCTCCGTCGTGATCCGCGCGACTTCGCTCGCATCGACACCGGCACGTTCGCGTGCAATTCATCGAGCCACACCGTCGCCGGCGAATCGCTGGGGGCGCGCCAGTCGCCGCGCGGGGAGAGCGACCCGCCCGAGCCCACCTTCGGACCGTTCGGCATGGCCGAGCGCTTGAACTGGCTGTCCTGGAAGAATCGCTTGAGGAACACCTCGAGCCACCCGGTGATCGTGACCAGATCGTACGAACGCCGCTCGCCGTGTGGCACCGTGTCCGGCCACGCGCCGGCGCCGGCATCGCCCCACGCGCAATGCGCGAGGTACGCGACCTTGCTCGGGCGGTAGCCGAAGCGGCTGATGTAATAGAGGTGGAAGTCCTGTAGTTCATACGGACCGACGACGGCCTCCGATGATTGCTCCGGCTTGTCGCCCGCCCCCGGCACGAGTTCGGGCGAGATCGGCGTCTCGACGATGCGTGTCAGCACGCCGATCGTCGCGGCATCGAAGTGCCGGGCGCCGACCAGCCAGCGAATCAGGTGCCGGATCAGCGTTTTCGGCACGGATGCATTGACGTTGTAGTGCGACATGTGGTCGCCCACGCCGTACGTCGTGAAGCCGAGCGCCAGCTCCGACAGGTCCCCCGTGCCCAGGACCAGCGCGTCATGCCGATTGGCGAGCCGAAACAGGTGCGAGGTGCGTTCGCCCGCCTGCACGTTCTCGTAGGTGATGTCGTGCAGCGGTTCGCCCTGCGCGGCCGGGTGACCGATGTGCTGCAGCATCAATTCGGCGGACGGGCGGATGTCGATCTCGCCTGCCGTGATGCCGAGCGCCTGCATCAGCGCGTGCGCATTCTCGAATGTCTGGCGGCTGGTGCCGAAGCCGGGCAGCGTGTAGCCGAGGATGTTGGTGCGCGGCAGCCCCAGCCGGTCGAAGGCGCGCACGGCGACCAGCGCGGCCTGCGTCGAATCGAGCCCGCCCGAGATGCCGATGACGACGCGCTTCAGTCCCGTGGCTGCGAGCCGCTTGCGCAGCGCCTCGACCTGGATGTCGTAGACCTCGGCGCAGCGCTCGTCGCGCCGTGCCGGGTCGCACGGCACGTACGGAAACCGTTCGATGCTGCGATCGAGCCGCACGGGGTCCGCCGGCACGTCCAGCTCGATCTCGATGCGGCGATAGCCCTCGAGCTGCCCGCGATGCGCCTGCACGCAGTCGCCAAAGGTCGTCCAGCGCATGCGCTCCTGGCGCAGGTGGTCGAGGTCGAGGTCCGCCGTGATGAAGCCGCCCTGCAACGGAAAGCGCAGCGACTCGGCCAGCCGCGCACCGTTCTCGTAGACGAGGGCGTGGCCGTCCCAGGCCAGGTCGGTCGTCGATTCGCCGGGACCGGCCGCCGAGTACAGGTAGCCCGCGACGCACTTCGCCGACTGCGAAGCGCAGAGCAGCCGGCGGTAATCGGCCTTGCCCACCGTGACGTCGCTTGCCGACAGGTTCGCGATCACGGTCGCCCCGGCCAGCGCGGCATGGGTGCTCGGCGGCAAGGGAGCCCAGAGGTCCTCGCAGACTTCGAGGCTCAGCACGAAGCCGGGCACGTTCCTCGCCTCGAACAGCAGGCGGGTACCGAACGGCACGGTCTGCCCGAGCAGCCGGATCGACGTGGCCAGGGCCTGTGCCGCCGGCGCGAACTGCCGCTTCTCGTAGAACTCGCGGTAGTTCGGCAGGTAGCTCTTGGGCACGGCGCCCAGCAACTCGCCGCGGCGCAGGAGCACGGCGCATTTGAACAGCCGGTCATCGACCCGCAGCGGCATGCCCACCGCGAGGGTAACGGCGATTTCCTTGCTGGCCTCGACGAGCGTGCCGAGGGCCTGGACCGAGCCGTCGAGCAGGGCATCCTGCTGGAACAGGTCCTCATTCGAGTACGCGGAGATACCGAGCTCGGGGAATACCACCAGGATCGCCTGGTTTGCCGCCGCTTCGCGTGCGATCCGTACAATTTCGACGACGTTCGAGGCCGGTGAAGCCACTTCCACGCTCGGGGTGGCCACCGCCACCCGGACGAAGCCGTGACGGTAGATCGAA
>JBAVJR010000508.1:0-4158 GCA_049687855.1 Steroidobacteraceae bacterium
GTTTGCGCGGGTGCCGGGACGGGCGCCTGTCCCGGCGACTGTTCCTGAGCGTGGGCCGAAGCGGCCGCGAGCCATGCGCAGGCCGCCACCCGCCGCAGGGTGGCCTGCAGCGCCCGCTGCAGGCGTGGGGAACCAGCGCACGGCGTCGTCATCCGGGCGATTATAATTGCGCGCGAATCACCGCATCCGACTATTCCCTGCCCGTTTTCCAGCCCAGCCGGGGTCCCCGCTTGAACGAATCACGCCCGCATTCGCCGGCCAGAGCATCCGCTGATCCGCGTCTTGAATTGCTGCGCCAGTGGCTCGAACGGGACCTTGGTTTCCGCCAGTACGGCATCGCGCCGGCCTCCGCCGACGCGAGTTTCCGCCGTTATTTCCGCGTGACGCGCGCGGGCCACGCGTCGTTGATCGTCATGGATGCGCCGCCCGGCAAGGAAGACGTCGGGCCATACGTGCGCGTCGCCGCCATGCTGCAGGACATCGGCGTGCATGCGCCGCGCATCCTGGAACGCTCGGAACGGGACGGATTCCTGCTGCTGACCGACCTCGGCACGACGATGTACCTGACGGAACTCAACAAGCCGGGCGAGGCCGATGCGCTGTATGCCGACGCGCTGGCGGCGCTGGTCCGGATCCAGTCCCGTGGCGCGCAGGCCGCTGCGGAACTGCCACCGTACGACGAGAAGCTGCTGCGTTTCGAGATGAGCCTCTTTCCGGACTGGTTGCTGCAGCGGCACCTGTCACTGGAACTGAGCCCGCGCGAAGCCCAGGCGCTGCAGGCGGGGATGGATGCGCTGGTCGCCAACGCGCTCGGGCAGCCGCAGGTATTCGTGCATCGCGACTATCACTCGCGCAACCTCATGGTCTGCCCCGCAGCCAACCCCGGCATCATCGATTTCCAGGACGCCGTGCGCGGCGGCCTCACGTACGACCTCGTCTCGCTGCTGCGCGACAGTTACATCTCCTGGCCGCAGGAACGCGTCGTCGCGTGGGCACTGGATTTCCGTCGCCTGGCGGTTGCAGCCGGTTTGCCGGCAGGTCGTGACGACGCGCAGTTCCTGCGCTGGTTCGACCTCATGGGCGTGCAGCGCCACCTCAAGGTCGGCGGCATCTTTGCGCGACTCTTCCATCGTGACGGCAAGCCCGGGTACCTTGCCGACATTCCACGGACGCTGCAGTACGCGGTGAACTCGTGCGCGCGCCATGCGGACTTCATCGAACTCGGCGCACTGATCGGGACGCGCGTCCTGCCCGCAGTGATTGCCGGGCTGGAAGGCAACGCAAGTTGAGAGCCATGATTCTCGCGGCGGGGAAGGGCGAGCGCATGCGACCGCTCACGCTCAGCCGTCCGAAGCCGCTGCTCGACGTGGGCGGAATGGCGCTGATCGAGCATCACCTGTATGCGCTGGCGGCGGCCGGGTTCAGCGAAGTAGTCGTCAACCTGTCGTGGCTGGGCGAGCAGATCCCGGCAGCGCTCGGCGACGGCTCGCGCTACGGGCTCAAGATCCACTACAGCCAGGAGGGACCGGAACCGCTCGAGACGGGCGGCGGCATCTTCCGTGCGTTGCCGTTGTTGTGCCCCATGGGTGTCGAGCCGTTCCTGGTGCTGAACGGCGACGTCTGGATGCAGTACCCATTCGCGGACCTGCGCGAGAAGTATGCGCAGGGACTGCCGGGCAGGGACCAGGCGCACGTCGTGCTGGTGCCGAACCCCGGGCACAATCGCCAGGGCGACTTCGCGTTCGACGCGGGACGCATGGTCGAGCCCCTGCCGCGCATGGCGGCGGACACGGCCGTGGCGACGAGGGTCGCAGCGTTGCCGAGATGGACGTTCTCGGGACTCGGCGTGTATCACCCTTCGCTGTTCAATGCCTGCGAGGACGGCATCTTCAAGCTCGCGCCATTGCTGCGGGCCGCGGCTGTCAACGCGCGCGTCGGCGTCGAGCTGTTCGAAGGCGACTGGCTCGACATCGGCACGCCGGAGCGGCTGGCCGAACTCAACGCGCGCCTGTCAGGGCGCTGAATCGGCCGCGCCGGTTACAATGCCGGCCCATGAGCGAGTTCAAAGGCATCCCCGTGGTCACCGGCGTCAGGACGACGGCCTCCAGTGGCGAGAAATACCAGACAGCTCAAGGGTTTACGGCGATCCGAGACGGCATCAAGGCGGCCGCGTCCAGCGCCCCGGTTGCCCCCGCAGGTCGCAAACCCGACTGGCTGCGGGCACCAATGCCGGCCGGCCGGGGCTTCGAGATCGTAAAGCAGACGGTGCGTGAACATCGTCTCGCCACGGTCTGCGAAGAAGCCAGGTGCCCGAACATTGGTGAGTGCTGGAACGCGGGCACTGCCACGATCATGTTGATGGGCGAGGTCTGCACGCGGGCCTGCCGCTTCTGTGCGGTGGACACCGGCAACCCGCGTGGCTGGCTCGACGCGGACGAACCCGTGAACGCCGCGCGCACCGTGCAGCTCATGCAGCTCAAGTACGTCGTGCTGACGTCGGTGAATCGTGACGATCTGCCGGACGGCGGCGCGGCCCACTTTGCCGCCTGTATCCGCGAGATCAAGCAACTGAATCCCGGCACCGCCGTCGAGGCGCTCACGCCCGATTTCCAGGGCGTGATGACCGACGTCGAGACCGTGGTCGACAGCGGCCTCGACGTCTTCGCGCAGAACGTCGAGACGGTACGCCGGCTCACGCACCCGGTGCGCGATCCGCGCGCGTCGTATGAGCAGACCCTCGCGGTGCTCGCGCATGCGCAGCGGCATCGCCGCGAGCATGGCGACGTGCTCGTGAAGACCAGCCTGATGCTCGGCCTCGGCGAAACGGACGCCGAGGTCCTCGAGACGATGCGCGACCTGCGCGCCGCGGGCGTGGACCTGCTCACGCTCGGCCAGTACCTGCGGCCCACGGTCAACCACCTGTCCGTCGAACGCTTCGTGACGCCCGCGGAGTTCGAGCAATACCGCCAGCACGCGCTGGATCTCGGTTTCATCGAGTGCGTGTCGGGCCCGCTTGTGCGGTCGAGCTACCGTGCCGAGCAGGCGCTCGCCCGGAACAACGCAGGCCTCGCCGCAGGCGGGCTCGCCCGACGTGGCTGAGCGCAACGCATCGAATGACATGCTGCGCGCGCTGCCGGCCGCGCCGGCGCTGAAGTGGCTCGGTTGCGTGGACTACGAACCGACTTGGCGCGCGATGCAGGGCCGCACGGACGAAGCCACTGGCGACACGGCCGACGAAATCTGGTTCCTCGAGCATCCGCCCGTCTTCACGCTGGGCATGAACGCGAAGGTCGAGCATCTGCTGGCGCCCGGCAATATTCCCGTCGTCAGAATCGATCGCGGCGGGCAGGTCACTTACCACGGGCCCGGCCAGCTCGTGGTGTATCCGCTGCTCGACCTCACGCGCCTCGGCCTCGGCGTGCGTGCGCTCGTCGCAGGCATGGAGCGCGCCGTCGTCGCGACGGTCGCGCAGTGGGGCGTCGAGGCCCGCGGCAAGCGCGACGCGCCCGGCGTGTACGTCGGCGAGCGCAAGGTGGCGAGCGTCGGGCTGCGCATCCGTCGCGGCCGCTCGTACCACGGGCTGGCCCTCAACGTCGCGATGGACCTCGAACCGTTCGCGCGCATCAATCCCTGCGGCTATGCCGGGCTGCAGATGACGCAGCTCAGCGAGCTGGGCGGCCCAGCCGGCGTGCGCGAAGTGGGCGAGGCGCTGGCGCCGCAACTGCTGCGTGCGCTGGGGTTCGGCGAGCAGGCGGCGCGTCAGAGCGCGACGAGCACCTGGCTGCAGGACGTGAGCTCCATGTAGAGCGCGTCGAGCTGGGCCTTGCTGGTGGCGACCACCGTCACCGTGATCGACAGGTACTTGCCGTTGCTGCTGGGCCGCTCTTCGATGCGGTCCGGTTCGAGCGTGCCGAAATGCCGCGTCACGATCCCCATGACGAGGCTGCGGAAATCGTCCGACGCCTGGCCCATGATCTTCACCGGGAAATCGGTGGGAAACTTGAGCAGCGTTTCCTCGGGCCCGGGCGGCGAACCACTCACGCGTCCACCAGTGGCGGCCGTGCGGCGATCGCGTCGAGGTGCTGCTGCAGCCGTGCATACATCGACAGCCACGTCGCGCCCGGTGCCCCGGTGCCGACGGCCTTGCCGTCCACCGAG